>CAZAMZ010000014.1:0-15996 GCA_964486375.1 uncultured Synergistaceae bacterium
ACCCGAAGCGTTACAAGGTGGATAAACCGCGCAATTGCTCTTGTTCCCCTCCTGGTATCCTTTCAATGGCTCGATGTCATACCTGCCCTCACGCGTTACGGGTTTGGCTGGGGGGAACTTTCAATGACGATAAAGGGGGTTGCGGAACTCCCGGGCAAAGGGCTTGTCCTGGATCTCGTGGGCACTGTTTTCTTCCTCTTCCTTTTCCTGGGAGCTCTTCTTACCATTGAACTGCTTGTAAGCTATGAAAGACAACTGGAGCAGTTGCGCAGGTTCAGAAAACAGGAGAGGGAGATATCAACACTAAGGGAACAGCAGCTTGAATCCAGGGCCGTGCGTGAGATCCAGAGCCTGGTCCATGATCTCAAGAGGCCTCTTACAACGGTCATAGGGTTGTCGGATGTGATCGCCGAACAGGGTGATGCTACCTGCGGCCAGCATGCCTCTGTTATTCTCAGGGCCTCAAGATCAATGGACCAGATGATATCGGAGATCCTTGATGCGGGCT
This sequence comes from uncultured Synergistaceae bacterium, assembly GCA_964486375.1. GTDB lineage: Bacteria > Synergistota > Synergistia > Synergistales > Thermovirgaceae > UBA4066. The sequence goes on from CAZAMZ010000014.1 coordinate 509, forward strand.
CGATGCGCCCTGCGACCCTTGGTACCATAGTTGATTATGCCCTCAGCCAGGTAAGCCCCATGGACTGGAGCAGGTCCATCGATGTACGGATGAACCAGGGATCGGACAACGCCACTCTAATGGTCAATGTGGTCCGCCTGTCAAGGGCCCTTGCGAATCTTTTTGACAACGCCGCCAGGGCTTCGTCGGACTCGGTAGACAGGAAGATACTGCTCACAGCCTCACTCCACGGGGACAATGTAGAATTATCTGTTGAGGACAACGGAACGGGATTCAAAAAAAGACCTAAAGCCCACAGATCCGGCTGGGGTTCAACCGGCCTGGGCCTGGTTTTTGTTAAAGAAGTCGTCCGGGACCACGGGGGCAGCCTTTCCTTCAGGGAAAGTCCTCTTGGGGGAGCTTCCGTCATGATATCGCTTCCGCTTGCCCGCCCGGGGATCCCAGGATCGGGAGAAAAGACAGAATGACGGTATTTCTCGGCGCAGTCGATGACGACAGGGAGATCCTTTACACCCTGGAGGCAATGGCTTCTTCCCAGGGCTGGAACATGAGGACTACAACCAGACCATCTGAAGCTTTGGGATGGATCAGGGAAGAAGCTGTCGACATCCTCCTGATAGATCTCCATATGCCTTTGATGAGCGGACTCGATCTGGTAAGGGAGGCCAGAAGGATCTCGGCACAGGCGGTGCTGCTTGTCCTGACAGTCGAAGAATCATCCGAGATCGCAGAAAACCTTCACATTGCCGGTGCTGACGATTTCATATCAAAACCCTTGAGGCTTGCAGATTTCGCATCAAGGATTGCCCTGCATTCCGAACTTTGGAAATACCGCCGTGAGGGCCGGAGGGAACTTCCGAGCAAAGGACTTTCAGAAAACGTGACAAGGCAGGTCCTGGATATTGTGAACAGCAGCCCTGAACCGGTCGATGCCAAAAGCGTCGCTTCCATTGCCGGATTGTCATATCCTTCGGCTCACCGATACCTTGAATTCCTGGTGAAAAAGGGCAGCCTTCTCAAGACCAGCCACAACATCGACGGCAAACCGGGAAGACCCAGGTCCTTTTACGGGGCAGTTCCGGAGTCCAGGAAATAATGGGCGACCTATCCCCCTACCTGGGATCGCTCAAAGGCAAAAGAATACTTGGTATTAATCCGCCAGTGCACGATTTTGCCTTTTTCGACCTCTGGGCCAAACCCCTTGGTCTTCTTTTCATCCTTGGCATGCTCCGGGACAGGGGCAACGAAGTCGATCTTATTGACTGCATTCATGAAGCGGCAACCTTTGACCGCAATTACGGAAGGCGAAACCCTTCGAGGTTCCAGATAGCCAAACCTTCGCCCTACGCCAATATTCCGAGGCGCTACTGGCATTTCGGCCTCGACGAGAATGAACTGCAGTCCAGGCTGAAGGGGAAAGCAGAACCGGACCTTGTCCTGGTGACCTCCGCCATGACCTACTGGTACCCGGGAGTCTTCTGGTGTATCAGGGCCATCAGGAGATATCTCCCCGCCGTTCCGATAATCCTGGGAGGTATATACCCTGTACTCTGCCCCGGGCACTCCCTGCTTTCCGGGGCTGATGCCGTTCAGACCGCCCCCATGGCCCTGCCGGATACTATCCCCGCAATGGACCTGTACGGAAAGGTCGAGTACGGAGTATCCCTTACCTCCACGGGCTGCCCGAGGAACTGCTCTTACTGTGCTTCCTCCGTGATCTGGCGCGGATTCAGGGAACGAAGGCTGGAAGATGTCATCAGGGAGATAACCGTTCAGGTTGCCCTTGGAGCTCGTGACATGGCATTCTATGACGATGCACTTCTCGACGGTAAAGAGAGACGATTCCTTCCCCTTTGCAGGGAGATAAGGGAACGGTTCCCCGGGGTACGGTTTCATACCCCCAACGGTCTGCATGTAAGGGAGATTGACAGTAATTGCGCCAGGGAACTGTTCCGGGCGGGATTCCGGACGATCCGCCTGAGCCTGGAAGGAGCCGATCCTGTCAACCGGAAAGCCGGAAAGATGAAGACGACCACAGGCGAGTATGCCCGGGCGGTCTGCTGCCTGCTCGAAGCAGGATTCCCTCCTGAAAGGATAGAGACCTACATACTGGCCGGGCTTCCGGGACAAACCCCGGGAGATGTGGCCGACAACATCAGTTTTGTGAGGTCCCTGGGCGCAAGGCCCAAACTTGCCCTTTATTCCCCGATCCCGGGAACTCCCCTTTTCAGGGAAGCCGGATCCAGACACCCCGAGATCGAACTTGAGCCGCTTCTTCAGAACAATACCGTCTATTCCCCCTTCATATCAGGCGAAATGACCAGTGATGAACTGCAGCAATTGAAAGACCTTGCCAGGTAGAGCCGACAGAACCTTTCAATTGACACGGTCCGAACCCCATATGTTAAACTGCTGCCGTTGAGTGTATGCAAAAAAGGAGAAATGACCCATGACCACGCTTCGAGCCCTCACGGCCAGGTTCATCGCCGGTAATTTCGGCATCATGGCCTTTGGCGACCTCTATTTCCTCCTGGCCCTTTACCTACAGGACGTGGGGATAAGTGACCCCGGTACCCTGGGTTGGATCCTGGGTATATACTTCGCAGCTTCTACTGTGACCAGGCCCCTCTCGGGGTTCATCATAGAGAGGTTTGCCTTCCGGCCCGTCATGACAACGGCTTCGATCCTCTGTTTTGCCAGCGGGACCGGTGTGGCCCTTTCAGGCACATCGGTAGGCCTGTTGCTGTTCTTCAGGGCCCTGACAGGGTTTTCCTCAAGCCTTTTCCTTGTGGGCCTGACAACTTACCAGGCCTTGACCGTTCCCGAGGAAGTACGCGGGTCTTCCTTCACACTGGCAAGCGCCGGGACAATAGCCCCCCTGATCGCGATCCTTCCCGTTGCGGAATGGATGCTCCGCAACGGGCACACAAACCTTTATATATGGTCTCCGCTCCTGCCGGCGATCCTCTGCCTTGCCGTGTCCGCCTCGCTACCGCCAACTGACGACCTCACCACACGCAGGGGCAACTGGGGGACTTACGCCGAGATCTTCCGCATTCCGGCCTCAAGGACACTTCTTGCATCGGTGGTTCTGTTCGCCTTCACCGACGCAGTTATCGTATCCCTTGCCGGCCTGGCGCTGGAAAGAGGTGTCCTGGCATCATCGTTCATCTCATCCCAGGCCTTTACGGGCCTCCTGATAAGGGTTTTCGGTTACCGTATCATGGATCGCCTTCCGAGAACCCGTCTTGCTGCTCTCTCCTTTTCAGTGACAGCCCTGGGCTCCATTGCCATTACTTTCGTCAACACCAATGCGGGAATGATGTTCTGGGGGGTCATTTACGGGGTAGCCATGGGTTACGGTTTCCCCCTGCACTTGTCACTCATTGGCGATGCGATGCCGGAAAGGCTGCGCCCCAAGGGTACATCGCTTTTGTGGTTTTTCATGGCGGGCTGCTACTTCGCATCACCGGTCATAACGGGTCTGATAGCCCGATGGCTTAACTTCGCCTGGGCTTTCAGGATCATCTGCGGCACTATTATCCTTTGCGCTCCATTAATGCATCGGCAGTTTAAAAGATCCTTCGGGAAAGCCTGAAAATAGTGTATTATATTATCTTTTTATTTTTGGTACGTACCATAAAATTACATTTTCCTTTTGACAACGGGGTTGTTCATAAGGTATAAGTTACCTGCACCTTCCATCACAAGGTGACTTTAATATAGGGGGATCAGAGCATGAGAAAGGGGTTCAAGGTTTTTGTCCTGGCGATGGTGATGGCCGGCCTTGTGGCTGGCGCAGCCTCCGCTGTGACCTTCATCAACATCGCAACCGGAAGCACGGGAGGGTCTTATTATCCTCTCGGTGCGGCCATGGCCAAGATATGGGACGACAACATTGACGGGATCAAGGCAAGCGCCCAGTCCACCGGCGGAACCGTCAACAACATCGAGCTCATGGGCAGCGGGGAAGCAGAAGTTGCCTTCATGGACGGTCTTTACTATTATGCCTACCTCGGCAAGGACAAGTTCGACGGCAACCCCCAGGAGTACATCAGGGCCCTGGTGCCTCTCTATCCTGAACCTACCCAGCTTATGGTCGCAAAAGGGAGCGGCATCAAGACACTTCAGGACTTCAAAGGCAAAAGGGTCTCCATCGGAGCCGTTGCGAGCGGAACTGAAGTGACCGCACGCCAGCTCCTCAGGCTGGCCGGCATTGATCCCGACAAGGATATCCAGGCTGAGAACCTCGGTGTAGGAGACACTGCCACCGCTTTCAGCGATAACAGGATCGATGCTGCAGTAATGGTGGGTTCCCTCGGAATGGCCGGTGTCATCGAGGCGACCACCCTTGGAGTGGTCGAGTTCATAGATGTGCCCGATGACATCCGGGACAAGGTCATCGCAGAGACCCCCTACTGGGTGCCTTTCACCATCCCGGCCAACTTCTATTCCAACCAGCCCGAAGAGGTCAAGACTTACGCAAGCTGGAACATTCTCGCCATCCACAAGGATGTTGACGCTGATCTCGCCTACAAGATGACCAAGGCACTTTTCGAACACAAGGATGACCTCCTTGCCGTTCGTGCCACCATGCAGACCATGGTCGAGGAGAACTCCCAGTATATCCTCATACCCCTTCATGACGGGGCCAGAAAGTACTACGAAGAAAAGAAATAACCTCCCTTTTAATCTAAAGATCCTAAAAACCCAGGCGGACTTCCCCCGCCTGGGTTTTCATGAGAATGGGGTTTGACATGGGACAGGATGACAAGACCAAAACGCCTATCGTACAGGAGATCCAGGAGGAAGAGTTACAGAATATTGTCGAGAAATATGATATCGAGAGCCGTTACAGGCGACCTCTTGGACTGCAGAAGCATGTGGTTGCTTTCTGGCTCATTGCCATGTCGCTTTTTCACCTTTACACCGCCGGAATAGGACTCCTTCCGACCTCGATACACCGGGCAGTCCACCTTACTTTTGCCATCGTCGCGGTTTTTTTGCTATATCCTGGGAGACAAGGGCAGGACAAGACCAGAATACCCTGGTATGACTGGATACTTGCGCTCATGGCCGGTATCGGAACGGGGTACATCGTCTTTTTCTTCAACGAGATAGCCCGCAGGGGTGCCCAGGTTCAGCCTCATGAAATCTGGCTCGGGATCCTTACCATAGTCATGGTCCTCGAAGCGGGGAGAAGAGTGGCAGGCAAGGTCCTTCCGACCCTGAGCATCATCTTCCTGCTCTATTGCTATTTCGGCCGTTACATGCCCTTCATGTTCATGCACAGGGGTTACTCGATAAACCGCATCATCCAGCACATGTACCTGACACAGGAGGGCATCTTCGGAGTGGCCCTTGGCGTGTCCAGCACATTCGTCTTTTTGTTCATTCTCTTCGGGGCTTTCCTCGGCAAGAGTGGGGGCGCCAGGTTCTTCAACGAACTTGCCCTGGCGATCGCCGGTCATTCTCCGGGGGGACCTGCAAAAGTTGCCATAGTAGCCTCGGGAATGCTCGGGACCATTAACGGCTCATCGGTGGCCAACGTGGCCACTACAGGGGCTTTCACTATCCCCCTTATGAAGAAGGTGGGATACAAGCCCGAATTCGCCGGGGCTGTCGAGGCCTGCGCCTCCACCGGAGGCCAGTTCATGCCGCCGATAATGGGCGCAGGAGCCTTCATCATGAGCGAATTCCTGGGCATCTCGTACCTCAGGATAGCGGCAGCCGCCATTATTCCCGCGGTACTCTATTACTCGGCCCTTTTCATCGCGGTACACCTCAGGGCGAGGCACAGGAACCTGGAGGGTCTTTCAAAGGAACTGCTCCCGGTTCTGAAGGATGTTCTTATTAAGGACGGGCACCTTATGGTCCCGCTTGTCGTGATCATCGCGATGCTCCTGAACAGGTTCACACCCCTTGCAGCGGCGTTCTGGGGGATCATCAGCGTAGTCGGGATCAGTCTGGTGCGTTCTCACACCAGGATGGGGATAAAAGACATTCTTGGTGCTCTCGAGGAGGGAGCCAGGGGGGCCCTCGGGGTTGCCATAGCATGTGCCCTGGTCGGGTTCATAGTAGGCACGTCCTCGTTGACTGCTCTTGGCCTGACTATCTCCAACAACATTATCGACATTTCGAAGGGGCTTCTTTTCCCCACACTGCTGCTTTCCATGGTGGCCTGCCTCATATTGGGAATGGGACTTCCAACAACGGCGAACTACATTGTGACAAGCACAATGATCGCCCCGGCCCTTATCAAGATGGGTGTTCTCCCCCTTGCTGCTCACCTTTTTGTCTTCTATTTCGGAATAATGGCTGACCTGACCCCGCCGGTCTGCCTTGCCGCCTTCACCGGTGCCGGTATTGCCGGGGGCAACCCGAGCACGACAGGCTTCCAGGCCACCCGGATAGCGCTTGTGGCGTACCTTATCCCTTACACCTTTATCTATACGCCCGTAATACTGCTTGAAGGAGCGACCTGGATCCCCCTGACCCTCATTATCGTGGCATCCCTGGCCGGAGTTATGGGCCTTGCAGCCGCCCTCCAGGGATGGATGTTCGACAAGCTCAACGTTCCTGTAAGGGCTATCCTCCTTGCGGCGTCCTTTGCGGCTTTCCTGCCTGATTACCGCCTCAAGGCCATCTCGGCACTCTTCATCGCCGCTTCCCTTTTGGCGCTAAAGTTGTTCAGCAACCGGAAAGTATCACAAGCCGTCTGAATCTCAGTCAGGAAAAGGGGCGGAGAGATCCGCCCCCTTTCCTGCAGTTAGTTGTCTGTCGCCTCCTTACGCCTTGCCACTCTTTACAGCTCTTTGTTCAGAAAGCCTCACTCCAGCCGCTCAGGTTGACCTCTCAGCCGGACTGCTCGCTTTTCGACATTTTGAATTTATTCACTGCCCTGAACCTATTCCAGCTCAGAAGTGCAGAAAGGGCACCTCCTTGCCTTGATCGGAACTGCAGAAATGCAGAAAGGGCATTCCTTTGTTGAAGGCTCCTCGGGAGGCGTCTCCTCTTCGCGTTTCATCCTGTTGATCCCCTTGATGAGGAAGAATACCGCCAGCGCAACCACGAGGAAACTGATCACAGCGTTGATAAAGACCCCGTAGCCAATGGTTACTGCTCCGGCTTCCTGTGCGCTGGCCAGTGTGGCATAGGGCCCGGCGGGGATCCCATCCTTCAGGGTAAGGAAGAGGTCCGTAAAATCCACTCCTCCAAGCAGGAGGCCTATCGGGGGCATGATCACGTCAGTGACAAGACTTCTGACTATGGTCCCGAAGGCACCGCCGATTATTATGCCAACCGCCATATCCACCACATTGCCCCGCATAGCAAATTCCCTGAACTCCTTGAACATCTGCTGTCCCCTCCCGTCCCGGGTTGTGTGCTTGCTTGCCTGTTTCTTCCCGAACCTGACGCGTCAGGGGATCACCCCCCATATATTCCCCAGGTGGGTTTCCAGTCTTTCTTCGAAAGAATCCATCGTTTTTTCGATCGCGTCCGCACTGTTTCTTATGGTTCCGACCTTTGTCCTGATATCCGAGGCGCCGCGCATTGCCATCTGGATGCTCTCGATCTCCGAACGGATAAACTCGGGGTCGATCGCACTTTTTTCCTCTTCACTGGTCCGTGCAGCTATTATAGTCCTGGCCACCTTGTAGGCAGCCTCAAGGAACAGGAGCCTTTCTCCCTTCTCCATCATCTCCTCATCGACGGTGACAATAAAATCGTTGCCTGTCCTGCAGAAATCACCGGCCTCGATCGGTTCGTAACCCTTGCAGAAAACAAAGACCCCTACGTCAGCCCCACGGTTCTTTCTGGCCCGTTCCAGTTCATCGATGGTTTTCTTCATGTTGTAACCTTGCTGTTTTTTGGCTTCGAAAACGATCGAGCGACCAGGAGCCCTGCTGCATGGTCCAAGTTTCACCAGAAAATCCCCGACCTTGTCGTTGTTTATGAGTCCTTTTACATTCGAGACATTTTCCGGTTCGTCATCAAGGGCGGAGGCCATCCCCGCCAGGGGAAGATACAGGGCATCCTCGAAATCCCTGCCCTTGCCTGTCCCTTTTTCCGCTTCGGCGATCCTGGCTCTCTGGGAGGCAAGGGCGGACGATATCTGGGCATAATGGTTTGCGACGGTATTCTGTAATTTATCGATCTCCTCCCTGAGGGAACGCTTCAACAGGCTAAGGGCACTTCCCTCTTCGTCCAGCGAAAAGGCTGAACGTATCTGGGCAGCATTCTGTTTCAACAGATCATCGACAGCCTTTTCAACCTGGCTGGCCAGCCCTTCCCGGTTATCCGGGTCCATTTTTCTGCCAAGGAAACTCTCCGGGCCTACTCTCCCGTCTAGCAACGATGCCAGCTTGCCCCCCTCGCTGCTGAAATAGCACTCCAGTATCCGTGCTATCTTCCCTTCCTCCCCGAAATTTTTCTCGAAAAGGGATGGAATGGTTCCCCCGTCGGTCCTGAAATAGCACTCGAGTTTTTCCCTCAGGTCTTCCCTGAACTGTTCTACTTCCGTGGATATGCGGGACTGCACTTCCCTGAACTGTTCTTCCACGATCCTGGTATCCAGGGTGGGTGATGCAGACCGGATCGCTATGACGCCTACCTTCAGGGCTTCCAGGGCTTTCGTCTTTCTTTCTTCCTCTTCAAATTGTTCGAGGAACCTGACAACCTCCCTGTCGGATATTTCAAGCTCCAGATGAAGGATTTCCTCTCCCATACCTTTAACCCCCGAACGTTTCATCTGAATATCTGGTCCTGTTCAGCGGCAACCGTTCCCGATATGGTCTTAAGGCTGCCCCGGCTGACAAGGAAAATTGCCGTTATTATCAGGAAAGCACCCGCGATCTCCCTTGCCGAAGGAGGCTGCCCCAACAGCATCGATGACAGAGAAAAAGCAGTTACGATCTCTATGGAGGAGACAATGCTTGCCGTAGACGCCTGGATCGTGCGGAGGCCGTAGAAGTAAATGCTGTAACCTAGAAGGCTTCCGACCAGTCCAACGTACAGGATCAAACCGGCCTGCGGGATCGACAGGTTTAGAAAACCTGCCCAGCCGGTGCCGAAGGTTTTAACCAATGCAAGCCAGAAAACCCCGAAGACCTGCATATAGAAAAAAAGTGTTGGCTGGGGGATAAAACCCGTCTGGGCTGATAGTCTGCCGAAGAGGGAATAAAGGGACATCCCGACCGCGGCGAAAAGACACCACGCGACCCCCACGGGGTTGATACCCCCCAGGAGACTGCCTTCCGTCGGGAAAACGCCTACCGTCACACCGGCCAGGGTAAGAATAGCTCCGGCTACCTGGTACCGGTCAGGTGTTTCCCTGGTAATGACCAGGGATCCCAGGGAGGTAAGCAGGGGGTGAGTAAAGAAAATAACTATCGTTACCGGGACAGAAAGGTATTGCAGGGCAAAGAAGAAACCTGCATAGATACCCACCATGCAGGGAGCGGCCATTAAAGCTGTTTTAAAAAGCTGGACCCTGTCGGCCCGGAAATATCCAGGGGCGAAAAAAAACAGCAGGCAGCCGGCCCCTATCGACATTATCACAGCCCGTAAAACCCCGACAGTAAGCATATCGGTCCCGAGCATGCCCAGACGCTTGCCTGCCGGGCTCAATGTCCCCCAAAGAACTCCAGCGGTCAGGACTGCAATGAAATCAGTGCGGAAGCGCTTTATCACGAAAACAGCAACCTCTCCAGTGGACTTGTTGCGGGTTTTACGATTTCATTGTATCACCAGGCGACACGACGATTCAGGGGGGTGGCAGGATTTGAAGTCAGGCAGGGGATTACCCTTCATATCAGGGCCCAAACCGGAATTGCTTATCCTGGGGAGCTTCCCCGGCGAGAGATCCCTTCAGGCCCGCCAATACTATGCCCATCCCCAAAATTCCTTCTGGAAGATAAGGGGAATGATCTTTGGTAAGACTTATGGAGAGTCCTATGAAAGACGTCTGGAGATAATTCGTCTGAATAAACTTGCCCTATGGGACGTTCTGCTTTCATGCGAAAGACAGGGAAGCATGGATGGCTCGATAATCGAGAAAGGATCCAGGCCCAATGATCTCGAAGGTTTTTTCCGGGACCACCCTACCGTCATGACCATATGCTTTAACGGCCAGAAAGCCGCAAAGCTCTTCCGGAAGATCGTCCAGCCCGGCCTGGCAGGATTGCCCCAAGGGTTATCGCAGAAGGTTCTTCCTTCCACAAGCCCGGCCTACGCCTCCATGAGCCTGGAAGCAAAAGCTGCATTATGGGCTCTCGCACTGAAAAAACCCTTTTCCGATTGTCACCTCGAATGAAAAAGCCATTCGAGCCGTTTCTGTCCCTCGGGAGACAGTCCCAGCAGGTGGATCTCTTTCCTCAACTGTCCCAGGCTTCCGTTACCCCCCAGGTATCCATTGATCCTTGCCGCTGCCGTTGATGAGACCAGGTCCTTCTCTTCCGGGTAGACCTCCCGGATCTGACCGTAAAGGGCCGGCTCGCCTTTTAGAAAGTATTTCTGATGATAATCCTCAGCCATGTAGAATTCCCTGAAAGGAACAACTTCAGTCTGCACCTGCCGGCCACGTTCTTTTTCGAGCCGGGCTACATGATCTCTGGCCGCCTTCTCCTGTGATGCATCATGGTAAAACAGTATCGCTGCATACTGTCGACTGAAAGGCTTTGAAAAAGGGTCATGATCATCCCAGAAAATTTTCATCAGCTCTTCATAGCTTACTATTTCCGGATCATAATCCACCTGCAGACTTTCAGTGTGATCCCACAGGCTGTAGTAGGTAGGATCGGGCCTGGTCCCTCCGGCATAACCTACCCGGGTCCGCAGGACGCCTTCAATACTCCCGAACCGGGAGTCGGGCCCCCAGAATCAGCCAAGGGCAAAGGTTGCGGTCTCGGTTTTTCCAGACTGGACAAGGTCAATAGGCGGGATTGCAACTTCGGGTTTCACTGCCATTCCAGCATCACCAGCCCCATGGAAAGCGGCAACGGCAGCTATCAGGAACATGGGGATCAACCTCTTCATACTGTTGCCTCCTTCTTTTTTGAAACCTTTTTATTTTTTGTAATATATCTTCTTACTTGCAACAGGTCAACATGAAGAAAGCCGCTCCACAAAAGCAGAGCGGCTCCTCCAGACAGCAACTGGGTATCCTGGCGGGATCCCCTGCGAAACTAGAATTCCTTGTAGGCTTCTTTTCTTGCCCCGCAAACAGGGCAGAACTGGGGTGCGCTTTCCGGTGCAGTATGGCCGCACACGGTACAGATAAAGATAGAGTCTATATCCAGGTCTTTCCCTGCCGCCGCAGCATCATGAGCCTGGTGGAAAAGGCTTGCATGGATCTTTTCAGCTGCCAGGGCCCAGCCAAAGGTCCTGGCTGCTTCCTTCTCTTCCTGGAATTCTGCAACGTTGAGGTAGACCGGGTACATCTGGTCGATCTCGAACTCCTCTCCCATGTAGCCCCCGGTAAGATTCTCCGCCGTGCCCTTGAGGCCGAACACCCCTCCGGCAGTTACCGGATGGTCACCGATCTCACCGTCAAGTACCTTGAAATGGTTTCTTGCGTGGACCCATTCCGACCAGGACACGGCCCTGAAAAGCCTGGCTATCTTCGGAAAACCCTCCTTTTCGGCAACCTCTCCCCAAACCAGGTAGCGCATGTGGGCCATGCTCTCCCCGCCATATGCGGACCTCAGGTTTTCCGCGGTCATTGCATTCCTGACTGCCATATAATTACCCCCTTTTCAATAATTTGCCCATCCCGGCGTCAACCTATCTTTCGATCACTTCCCAGCCGAGTTCCATCGCGATATCTGACCTGTTGGCGATAGCAACGCATAATCCGTAATCCTTGTTGTTGAAAGGGGTCCTTAGCGCCTCACCCAGTTCGTCGATAGCCTTGGATCTTCTGACCATGGCATTTCTCGATTCCAGGTCGTTTTCGATCTGTCTGAAATCATCGTTGTATTGTCTGGCTTCGGCACTGAATTCGGCTGCAAGAGCTTTTCTGGTCTCCAGAAGACTCTCCTTTGCCTGGGTATCGCTTTCGCTTTTTATGGCCTCGTCTATCCTGGCTATCTCCGCTTTCTTGTCCTCGAGCACCTTGAACCTGCCGTTAAGTTCCTTTACCTTCGGCTCCAGCCATGTATCCATTTCATCTATCTTTCCGAGAAGTTCGTCATACTCGTTATTAAGGTTCCTGGCGAGAACTTCCAGCTGTTCTTTAGCCTTTTTGCTGAATTCTTCGGATGTCTCCTCACCACCGAAAAGGGATATGGCAAGTTCGAAGTCCGCAGGTTCGCTGGTTGATGCCAGGATCGATACCCGGTAGTGCCAGTGGGAGGCGTTGTTGGTCGGCTTCCCCGTCGGCGCCTTATAGTCGAGAAGATGCGAGTAGGCGCTTTGGCTCGACTTGACGGCATTTATAGCCCACCCGCCATCAGCCCTGGAGTCAGGTGTCATTGAAAGAATGTTTACCGAGGTGGGATGGTCCGATGAAACCTCTACAAGAAAGCTTTCACCGGGGTTGCATTTGACCGTGTAAATAAAGGGGGTGGGTCCCGAGACAGACCCGGTTGTTGAAAGATCAGCTGTAGCAGGCGAAGCCAGGAAGAACAGAAAAATGGTCACTAGAACAGATGCCTTTTTTCTCAATTCTTTTGCCTCCTTTTCCAGGCTCAGGGCTTTCGGATCTTAAAGGTCAAGCCACGCGTTGCCCATGCCGTACTTGATCTTTTCTGGATTGGCGATGAAAAGGGTCTCGAGTTCCTCGTTGATATAAGTATAACTTGTTATGCTTCCGCCATCGGATCCCACGGTAACGTAAACTTTATCTCCCGCTTCGGGATAATGGTAGATAGTGCCTCCCGCCATAGGGCTCTGCCAGGGCCAGTCAACTGAAGAACATATTCCGGAGAAATGACCGGGCACATTGTCGCTGAAAGGATGCCTCAGAAAGAACGATACTTTCTTCATCGTGCACTCTTTCGAGGTCTCAAGGATCTCGACTGAAACAACAAGTGCGCTTGCCTTGATCTTTGATCTTTCTGCCATTCCGGCATAATGATCGGGGGGCATCACGCCCGATGCCGCCCCTGCCAGTATCAGAACAAGCAATAACGCCTGGAATGTTCCTGAAAATGATCTCATGTCCTTCTCCTTCCATTTCCGGAAAAGCAGTTGGTATGAATTACCGGGAACCGGCCTGTTCAAATCCGGGGTCAGCAGTGAAACCAGGACCGGGATCAGGGGCCAAAACCAGGTTTTCAAAAGATCTGCTACAGGTTTTCTATTTATAGCATGTATCATAAATAATACCCTGACCTGTCGGTCAAACCCAGGAGGCAAAAAATGGAAAAGAACTACCAGATCTACATGGAACTGGAGGACGTCTCCCCAAAGATATGGAGGAGATTCGTCGTGCCGGCTGCTATCACCCTGGACCGCCTTGGGGATGTAATTCAGATCGTGATGGGATGGACGGGAGAACACATGCACGAGTTCAACATCAAGGGGAAAAATTACATGGATCTTCCCGAAGGCGAGAAGGACGCCTGCGAAGAAGGCCTATTCAGGCTTGATTCCCTTGTCTCGAAAAAAGGCGACGAATTTTCCTACCTTTATGATTTCGGCGACAACTGGAACCATCGCCTCAGGATCGAAAAGGTCAACCCCGATGAGGACGAAGAATGGGGCTCTCTTTTCTGTATTGACGGGAAAGGGCAGTGTCCTCCCGAGGACGTGGGAGGCCCCCCGGGCTTCGATGAATTCAAAAGGGCAATGTCCGACAAGAAATCCCCGGAGTATGGACACTATAGTGAATGGTACGGGGGAACTTACGATCCGGAAGGTTTTGATCCCCTGGAGGCCAACCTGTCGCTCCTGTTCTACCTACGCTGGTCAAGAGACAGGTTTCTCCCATGGTTTGAGGATACGGACTGAAACCAGGCCCTCTTTCTCACACAGGGCAATACGGGGTGTTTCCCCTCACCAGGCCGTCAGCGAGCCGGCTTCGGGAGATAGACCGTTTTACCGCAACGATCCTTGAGCCGTATTATGTTATTGCTTTCTGTTTACTGTTTTTCCGGTTCCATGATATTCTTCATCGATCAGTCAGTTATTCTTTGTTCCCTTGCCTCTAATTACATCAGACAGGAGAATGGTAATTGAAAACCTATCCCCGACGCCTGGCGGAACTTTTCTTCGGGCTTTTCCTGTTCGCCCTGGGAATTGTAATGACCATGAAAGCCGATCTCGGCTATGCCCCCTGGGACGTGTTTCACAAAGGCATGTCAAATATTTTCGGAATGTCCATTGGCAACGCCAGCATCCTGCTTGGACTTCTGATCTGTGTTGTTGTTGCATTGGCCGGAGAGAATCTCGGAATGGGAACATTATTCAACATGCTCATGATAGGCATTTTTCTCGACAGGATACTTGAACTGAACTTAATACCCGTAATGGATGGCTTTTTCACCGGCCTGCTCATGATGACATCCGGTCTTTTTGTGATATCTCTCGGAACATTCTTCTACCTGGGGTCTGGTTTCGGACCCGGACCCCGTGACGGGCTCATGGTTGTTATGGAGAGGAAGACCGGTCTTCCCGTGGGTGTCTGCCGGGCCATAATAGAATCCCTTGCAGTGTTTTTCGGCTGGCTCATGGGAGGCCCCGTCGGGTTGGGAACTGTTATCGCCGCTCTTGGAATAGGCTTCTGTATCCAGGTGACCTTCTCCGTCCTCAAATTCAGGTCCACCGACATAAAGCATGAAACCCTGAGAGAAACACTTCAAGGTAAAAAGTTCGGTCAGAACTGAAAATTCAGGTGAACACCAGGATAAGCCCTTTTTTGCAATCCATATCTGCAGATTAAGGACGGTGCTTCCCTATGTGGAAGAGGTCGCTTCTCATTCTTTTGCTGGCATTCCTGATGCCTCAGGCTTATCCCTGTTGCGCCGTTTCTGCGGCTGATCCTCCGAAACCAACCGTTCTGGCCAACAACAAGGAGGATTACTGGATAAAAGTTAACACCATATCTCCTCCCCCCTCCCTGCCTTCCGATCAAAACCTGCTTATCGGTTCAAGGCTTGACAACCTTGCCTCCGGCAAGTCGGACCCAAAACAGTTTTTCAGGCAAATGGGTCAGGACGGGTTGAAGGTCTCCGATCTTTACGGCTTCAAGGCCGACTTCATACGAGCCCAGGCGGACAACATAGCCAGAAACACAGGGGGCTCGGCCCTTGATGCCCTGCCGCAAGCCTACCAGGCGTGGGACAGGAAGTACGGTCATGCAGAGAGAACTCTTATGGACTCCAGGCGCTTAGCGGTCCAGAAAGCCTGGGACAACTCAATAAGGACTTACCTGCAAACACATCCGGACTTCCCTTACATAGTAAAGATGGATGTCGGCAGCTGGCCCACAGAGAGCTGGAACGACCTCAGGTTCGAGGGCGACATTGACGCCACTGTCATAACAT
>CAZAMZ010000015.1:0-15822 GCA_964486375.1 uncultured Synergistaceae bacterium
CGATCTTGACTTCGGTGCCGCCGTACTTGCTGAAAAGGATCTTGTCGCCGGTCTTAACTTCCAGGGGAAGCTTCTGACCGTTCTCGAGGACCTTCCCGGAACCGATCGCAAGGACTTCCCCCTCCTGGGGTTTTTCCTTGACCGTATCGGGGATGACAATACCCCCCTTGGTCTTCTCTTCCTGGCTGAGTACCTTCACTACTATCCTGTCACCGAGTGGTTTCAACTTCATCTCACTACCCCTCCCTGCTGAAACATGATTAAAAAATGTTAGCACTCTCATACGTCGAGTGCTAAATGACCGCGAATGATAGTAATTGCCTGTGACCGCAATCTCAAGGGGGCTTTTGGGCTTTTATTGGGGATTATTATCTATTAAGTGGTTTTTTCTTATTTTTTCTTTCAAAAACTCCACTTTAAGATTATCTGTATCAGGCTATTGAAGCGGAGGGGTCGGGGACCATATCAAGATCCGAGGGTCCACACCTGAAAAAGCGCTCAAGGCCGGCTGAAGCTATCATGGCGGCGTTATCGGTGCAGAGATCCATGGGTGGAATAAACACATCGTCGCCGAAACGGGCCCTGAAAGCCTCACGCAGGGCAGAGTTGGCCGATACCCCACCGGAAAGGCATACCTTTTTTATACCCGTCAATTGCGAAGCAAGGCTTGCCTTGCCCAGGAGCGATGCAACAGCTGCTTTCTGAAACGCGGCACAAATATCCGGCACGGGGACCTCTTTACCTTCTTCCCTTATTCTTGACACCGTCCACAGGACGGCGGTCTTGAGCCCGCTGAAGCTGAACTCCACTCCCCGCGAACCGCTCATTGGAACGGGAAAGTCAAAGGCATCCGGATCACCCTGCCGGGCCAGCCTGTCCACCTCGGGACCGCCAGGGTAGGGAAGTCCAAGTATCTTGGCCACCTTGTCGTAGCATTCTCCGGCAGCGTCGTCCCTTGTCTTCCCCACGAGTTCGTAATCACCCCAGTTCCGGACAAGTATGACCTCGGTATGTCCACCCGAAACAACGAGGCACAGGAATGGCGGTTCAAGATCTGCACGGGCTATCCGGTTGGCAAAAATGTGCCCCTCGATATGGTTGACCCCGACGAGCGGGCACCCCCAGGCCTGTGCAAGCCCTTTCGCGGTCATAACCCCCACGAGGAGGGATCCCATCAGGCCAGGGCCGGCAGTAACAGCCACAAGCCCTGTCTCTTCGGCGGGCTCTTTTATCCCGGCATCGAAAAGGGCAGCCCTGAGAAGGGGGATGATGGCTTCCTGGTGCTTGCGTGAAGCCAGTTCGGGGACAACCCCGCCGAAAGCCGCATGATCCTTTACCTGGCTGGAGAGCAACGAGGAGAGCACTTTCCCGTTGAAATCCAGTACCGCTATGCCAGTGTCGTCGCAGCTTGTCTCTATGCCTAGAACGAACCTGCGTTCATTACCACCCGTCATCATCCGCAACCTTTACACCCCGAACAGGAGCCGGAACATTTTCCTGTCCCTCTCCTGAGAGGCGGACCGGATTCGTGTACAAGGGTCTTCCCACCGCATTCCGGGCAGCGGGGACCACGGCATTCAGTCTTGAAACGGCTGCCGCAAGAGGCGCATCTGAAATGGTGTTTCTGCTTCACTTCGCAGGAACCTTCCATTCAACGGTTTCCTCAAGATAGGATATTACCGTGTCCTTGCCTGGTGAGGCGAACTCGGAGGGTACGGCCAGGGAAAGTATCCCCACCGTACCGGTGGGCAGTTCCCCTTCCACAATGAAGGCTTTTTCGGTAAGTATGTCCTCGGGAGTAATATTCCTTCCCCCTATCGACAGGTCAGCTGTGCTGAAGTTCCATGGCTTGTTCGCCTCGTACCGGACGATGAAAAGAGACTTGCCCTTAACGTCTTCGGTACCCCAGTGGCGTGAATACCAGGAAAGCCAGTCGGAGACCATTTCAGCGCCCCTGATGGCATGTGCAAGGGTACGGTCCACGTAAATGAACTCTATCTTCCCCCTGGCGCCGATCACCATGTTCCCCAGAAGCTGACCCTCGGGATACAGAACCACTGTCCGGTCCTTGACCAGGGTCTCCAGGTCCGCGGAAAACGCGGCAGTTGCAGTTGCCATTAAAATCAGAACCATAAGAAAAACAAGCGGTTTTCTCACCGAAACGACCCCCTTTGCCATTTTTCCATAATAACCATCCTCATCTTGCCTTTGGTACGCGCTTTGGTTTTTGCTCCTGCCCTGGCTCTTTAGTCTCACGCCTCACGCCTCACGTCTCACGGATCCTCCCAGTCACGAGTAACGAGTCACGCGTTACGAGTCACGAGTTAGCAGTTCATCCCTTTCTCTCTTAAAGCTTGCCTTTTAGCCATTCCTGTTGCCTGAATCCTGTTTCCTGACGCCTTGATATTCTGGTTTTCCCAGTCACGAGTAACGAGTCACGCGTAACGAATTACTAGTCACGCTTCACGCCTTTTCCCCTGAACGCCTCCCTGATCCAGTCCCATTCCGGGCTCCCGGCCTTCCATGTCACCGCAGCGAAGACGAATGCCCCCAGAAAGACGGGCAATAATATCCAGGAACCTTTCGCAAGGATACTCCCGTAAAGGGGATAAGGGAACAGGTTTTTCAACGCCGCCAGGAATATGCCCATGAAGATCAGCCCTGCCAGCACTGGAAATCCCCATCTCCCCGGGAAAAGGTGTTCGCCTGATGCAGCCCTGGGAAGGAGCCTCCATGCAAGGACTGCCGTTCCCGAAAAAGCCAGGGAAGATGCAAGGGCAAGACCGTTGATCTCCATCGGCCTTATCAGGACAAGACTGAACAAAACATTTGATGCAACGCTGAAAGCGGTCACCGCCATGGCTTCCCTGGCCATGCCCCTGGCATAGAGTGCCCTCAGAAGGATCGTGGAACAAGCCATGCCTGGAAGCCCCAGGGAGTACATCAAGAGTGCGCCCGAGGTGCTTTTCCATGCCCATTCGCCGAAGGCTCCCCGGAAGAAAAGGATGTGAACTATCTCGCTGGAGAATAAAACCATGCCAAGGGTGACTGGCAGAACCATGAAAAACCCGAACCTCACAGCCTCTCTTACCCCCAGGGAAAAATCTTCTTCGCCCGCGAGCAGCTGGCGGGACAATTGGGGCAGGATCGCCTGGGATATTGCAATTACAAAAAGTCCAAGAGGGAGCTGCATCACCCGGTCTGCATAGTTCAGGACCGATATGGCACCTTCATCCAGAAAGGATCCGAGCATTCTGCTGATAAGGGGGATCAGCTGGTTCAGGGACAGGCCTGCGGCATAGGGCAGGAAGAGGCGAATGGCCCGTGAAAGGGCTTCGTTGTCCCTTCTGGGTCTGGCAGGGATGAGAGTCATGCCCAGCCTGGCCGACCAGAGCCACTGCAGCACCATCTGGGATATTCCTCCCAGCAGGACCGCGTACGCCAGGCCCCAGACGCCCCATCTGAGTGCTACAATCCCGAGGAAGGCAATGTAAACCACGTTGCTGAGTGCGGGAGCCATCGCCGGAACAAAGAAGCTGTCAAGGCTGTTAAGCACACCCATGGCAAGTGCCGCCACTGATATGAAGAGAAGGAACGGGAACATGAGCCTTGTAAGAGAGACAGCCACGGAAAATCCTCCGTGGTCAAAACCGGGTGCCATGACCCTGACCAGAACGGGGGCCGCCGCTATCCCTATTACCGTGACTGCTCCGGTTGCGACCAGAAGAACCGTCAGGGTCTGCCTCGCAAATGAAAGGGCTTCTTCCATTCCATCCTTCTCAAGCACCCTGGAGAACTCGGGGACAAATGCAGCGGAAAGGGCGCCCTCGGCAAGAAGCCTCCTGGAAAGGTTTGCAAGAGTGTAGGCGACCAGGAAGGCATCCAGCTGCCGGGTCGCCCCGAAAAGGGCTGCGGTTATTACTTCCCTTGCGAGCCCAAGGATCCGGCTCAGGAATGTTCCGGCCATCATCCTCAGCGAATGGCGGACCATCCTTGATCCGCTGGAAGTCATGAAATATCACCTTGCTCAATTATTTTAAACCCGGGAAAGGAAGTCGGGCAATGGATCAGACGACGGTGGTATGGGGAGTGGGGAACGAGATAATGGGCGACGATGCGGCAGGAGTCAGGACCGCCGAACTGATCATGGAAAGACGTATCCCCTGGATACGGGTCTCTCTCTGCGGAGTCCTTCCGGAAAACCATATAGCCCCGCTCAGGGAGATATCCCCGGGGCTGCTCCTGGTTATCGACGCAGCCGACATCGGAGGGAGACCTGGCGATATCAGGCTTCTTAAGGCAAGCGACGCAGCCGGGGCGGTATTCTCTTCCCACGGGATCCCTGTAGGGGTATTGCTTGCCCCTTTCGAAAAAACAACAAGGATCGTCATAATTGCCATACAGCCTCAAAATACCGGTCTGGGCGAAGTACTCTCCCGCCCGGTCGCCGAGGCGGTCAAAACAGTCGCCGATGCCGTCTGCGACGGCACATGGGAGGAGTTCCCCTACCTTCACAGCGAGAACCTTTCCCCCAGGTAGAATTTCCTCGCGGCATCACTTTCTGCCACCTCCGATGGAGTTCCCTCCACGAGGATCTGCCCACGGTGAATAAGGTATGTCCTGTCCGTAATGGCCAGGGTCTCGCGGACGCTGTGATCTGTCAGCAGTATCCCGTAACCCTTGCTCCTCAATCCCAGTATTATCTGCTGAATATCGTAGACCGCTATAGGATCTATCCCGCTGAAGGGCTCATCGAGCAGGATAAAGGATGGCTCCATGGCGAGGCTCCTTGCGATCTCGACCCTTCTTCTCTCCCCCCCGCTCAGGGCATACCCCGGAAGGTCTTCCACGTCACCCAGCCCGAACTCCTCGATCAGATCCGAGGCGATCTTCCTTATCTTCTTGTTGTCCTTGCCCCTCTCCTCGAGGACCAGTTCGATATTCTCCCTGGCGGTAAGGCTGCGGAACACGGAAGCCTCCTGGGGAAGGTAGCCTATCCCCCTGCGGGCCCTGAGATACATGGGTCGATCCGTGAGGTCCTCGTTGTCGATAAGGATCCTACCCGAATCGGGCCTGACTATCCCCAGTACCATGTAGAACGTTGTTGTCTTGCCGGCCCCGTTAGGGCCAAGGAGACCGACGATCTCACCCTGCTTCACCTTGAGGCTGACGGAAGAGACTACCGAACGGCCCTTGTAGCCCTTGCTCAGCGACCTGGCCCAAAGGTAGCGAGTGCTCATTGAGCCTCCTGGGGGGGCAGGTCGACTACCATCTGGGGGTTCCCCACGGCTTCTATCTTTCCGCTTTGAAGGTGAATAACAAAAGTGTCGGCGGTTATCCTGCGTCCCTCCTGGGTCGCCAGTGCATCACCCGAAAAGACAAGGGTGTCCTTTGACCGGGAATAGACGGCCTTCCTGCCGGTTATGCGGGTGGGACCTCCCCCGGAAACCACGGCATCGGCAACGACGTTGCCGGCTGCTTCAAGGTCTGTAAAAACGCCGTCACGCACGGTGCCCTTCATAAGATCACCGCGCATTACAACGTTCCGGACAGGGTCATGGAACCTGTTCACCCTTGTGGCGGTCATATTCTGTCCCCTGGGCAATTCCTCCAGTTGCAGTTCCTCGCAATCCATCGTCAGTGAACCTTCATCCCACCTGGCAAACACTTTGCCCCTGAACAAGGAACGAAGACCAGCGGAGTCGAACTCGCCTTCAAGGGATGTTATCTCGGCACCCCTGCCTGTCACCCTGACATTTCCGGAGGCTATCACGACACCTTTTTCGGGGTCATATTCGAGAGTGTCCGACGTAAGGCGCATCTGTTCGGCCCCTGTCGCGGCAGCAGCGATGATCACAAGCAGAATTGCCGAACCTATGAAGGCTGATGTTCTCTTCATGGCGTTCTGCACCGTCCTTAACAGAAGAATGGCGGCACCCTCCGGGTGCCGCCGTTATTCTACCCCAAATATCACACCATCCATAGAAGCCTGATCCATTAATTACCGGCCTCTCAAGGGAAGGTCCTTTCAAGCGCTCTTGCCGCCTTCTCGGAGTCCGCGGAAGAAACTACGCAGGTAATGTTCATTTCAGCCGAGGATATCATGTCAATGTTTACGGATTCTCCGGCAAGCACGGAGAACATGCGGCCCGGGATACCCGGATCCCCGGCAATGTCCGCTCCCTCAAGGGTTATCCTGGCGATCTCGGAGTCAAAGGCCACTCCCTGCGCACCTATCTCTCTTACTGATCTACGGCATGCATCTATGGCTTCTCCAAGAAATTCCTTGCGAACGAGAAATGCTATATCGTTCACCTGCCCCCTCATTACGCTCTGGACTATCATCTCCGCTGCAACACCCCTGTCGGCCAGAGCCGAGAAAAGGGAAGCCGCTATCCCTGGAGTATCGGGAACTCCAAGGACTGCGACTTTTGCGACCTCACTGTCCCTGATAACCTTCATTATTTCCATCCCCCTTCCGCAATGATGCCCTGTTCGTCAACATCGAGAACAAAAAAACGGGATCTCACACCATGCTCCCGGAAGACCCTGCACATGGCCTCGGCAACTCCCCTGGGTGCCCCTTTGGCAAAGGCAAGGACGCTGGGCCCCGATCCGCTGATCGCGGCACCGAGGCACCCCGGGACATTCTTCACCTTCTCGAGTATCACTTCCCCGCCAGGGAAAAGTTTAGCCCTGAATCTCTGGTGAAGGCGGTCGTCCATAGCCCATGAAAGGTTGTCCCATTTCCCGGAAGCCCAGGACGCGGCCAGAATGGCAGCCCTGTTCAGTGTGAAGACCGCATCCCCCATGCTTACCTCTTTGGGGAGGGCATTTCTTGCGTCCTCGGTCCTTACCCGTACGTCCGGGACTGCAACAACAGCGAAGATATCACCCGGGGGAGGAGGAAGCTTGACATACCTCAGGCGGCCGTCCCCTACGCCGCTGACAACAAGGCCTCCGAGGCATGCCGGGACTATGTTGTCGGGATGGCCCTCGATTTCGACCATCAGGGGGAGAAGGTCCTCCATGCCCAGTGGGTTCTTCCTCAGGGAATTTGCTATCATAACGCCTCCGGCAACAGCCCCGGAGGAACTTCCAAGACCCCTGCACAGTGGGATGGCGTTCAGGCAGCGGAGGGTGAAACCGGGACATGTCATACCCCACTCATCGCAAGCCTTCTCGTAACTCTGGATTATCATGTTCGATTCCGGATCGGAGAGCTCTGCGCTCCCCTCGCCTATTACTTCCATCCTGTAGGCCCCCGGTTCGTCCAGGTCGAAGACGTCATAAACGTTATAAAGGGACAGCGCGAGACCTATGGTGTCAAAACCCGAGCCCAGGTTAGCCGTCGTGGCAGGTACCCTGATCCTGAGTTCCTGGGAGATCATAAGAACACCTCCCTTATTGACTCTATGGAGGCATCCATTTCGACAGGCGACTTCAGATCCTTGACAGCAGCATCGGTGTCCTTCAGCCCGTTTCCCGTCAAAACAGCCACGTATTCCTTTCCCTTCGGCAGGCCGCCCTGTGAGGCAAGCCGGTAAAGACCTGCAATACCCGCACATGATGCCGGCTCGGCAAAGACACCTTCACCCGTGGCGAGGCGCTTCTGGGCATCGAGGATCTCCCTGTCGCTGACCGAAAGAAACCTGCCGCCGCTGCTCCTTACCGCCCACCGGGCCTTTTTCCCGTTCACGGGCTTCCCTATCCTTATTGCGGTTGCAACTGTTTCAGGATCCGGAAAAGCCCGCCCTTCCGCAAGGGGGGCGGCTCCTTCGGCCTGCACACCGAACATTGCGGGGATACGATCGCTCTTGCCGATCCGGAAATACTGTACGAATCCTGCCCAGCTAGCTGTAATGTTCCCTGCGTTACCTACCGGAAGCACGACAACGTCAGGGGAATGCCCGAGTTCATCGCATATCTCCCACGCAACGCTTCTTTGACCCCAGAGCCTGTAGCGGTTCACCGAGTTGACAACGGCAAGTCCGAGTTCCCGGGAAACCTCAAGAGCCAGTTCGAGGGCCCGATCGAAATTGCCCTTGAGGGATATTACCCTGGCCCCGTGGATCATGGCCTGGGCAAGCTTTCCCATGGCCACCTTGCCGCTTGGGAGGAGAACGGTACAGGGGATGCCTGTTCTCGCCGCGTAGGCTGCCGCCGAAGCAGAGGTGTTCCCCGTTGAAGCGCAGACAAGCCCCCTTGCGCCCGCCTCGATGGCCTTGGCAACGGCCAGGACCATCCCCCTGTCCTTGAAGGAACCTGTCGGGTTTGCACCCTCGAATTTTGCTGACAGCCTTATTCCCAGGTCCTTGCCGATAGAATCAAGGGGGATCAGCGGCGTACTCCCCTCCTCGAGTGATATCACCGGCGTCCTTGAGGTCAATGGAAGCAGATGGCTGTAACGGATAAGAACTCCTCGCATGGGAAACCTCCTCAAATAAACTGCAAATAAAAAAGCCCCTTTGCGTCTCCATGTCCAGGAGACGAAAAGGGGCGCTTTTCGCGGTTCCACTCCGGTTCCAGCCAGATACCGGCCGGCTCTCGTACCCGCTGTAAGGGGCGGGACCCCGTCACCTTATCCCTTTCAGGGCTTCGGATCCGGCTCCAGGGTGGTCTTCACCGCTCTCTGCGCCTGGGACCTTCCAGCCATGGGTCCCTTCTCTGGATCGCTTCGGGAGCGGTTACTCTCCCTGTCATTGCCTTTGCAGTATGAACCTTGACGGTTTCCGAAGTTTATAGACCTGTTGGAGGGATTTGTCAAGTGAAGTACAGAAAAACCTCGTGACTAGTGACTCGTAACTCGTAACTCGTGACCCGTAACGTGTGACGCGTTACTCGGAGAGGCCGAAAAAACAAGGCGGCAGGCTGCAGGCAGCAGGAAGGGCAGGATCAACTGCGACAGCAGGACCCGTGAACCTTTAACCGCAGCAAAAGAGCCGGGGGGTTTTTGCCTCCGGCTCTGTGTATTCATATTGATGTTTACTTTATGGTTCCCTGGTTTTTCAGATCACCTCAGTAGTCCATTGTTTACGCATTTGACCTTACAAGTCACGAGTCACGAGTAACGAGTTTCGAGTTACTAGTTACAAGTCACGCGTCACGAGTCACGTCTTTCGGTTTCCGATTCACGATTCACGGTTCACGGGTTTCCCCACCATATTGCCCATTTCTTGACGGTCTGTTAAAATACGCCTTCAGCGGATGGCATTTATTCCCCCCGAAGGGAGGACATAAGTATGGCAGATGTTATTGCTTCCGACGCAATTGTCATGACCCGGGAGGGACACGAGAAACTGAAGGAGGAACTGGTAAACCTCAGGAGCGAAGGCCGCCAGGAGATAGCGAGGCTGCTCGAGGAAGCCAGGGGTTTCGGCGATCTGAGCGAAAATGCCGAATACCACTCCGCAAAGGAAGCCCAGGGAAAACTGGAAACCAGGATCCAGTGGCTTGAGTACCAGTTAAGCAAAGCGAAAGTGGTCGACCCGGGAGACATAGACCCTACCAGGGTTGGACTTGGAACGACGGTAACCCTGCTTGATCTTGACGGCAACAACCATCTCTTCTACACGATAGTGGGTTCCGAGGAATCTGACCCTGCCGCCAACCGGATATCGGCGAGCAGCCCCGTCGGACAGGCGGTAATTGGCAAGAGCGTGGGGGAAGAACTCTCTGTCAGGGTGCCCAACGGAACGAGGAAATTCCGGATCACGGAGATATCAGTAATTCCGCCCCGATAGAAGGCAATCCTCTTTGCACCTCAGTTTTATGGAGGACTGAACTATCCTCCAGGAAAGTTCAGCAAAACTCCATCCCCTTGCAGCGGCAGACTTGGGGACCAGGCTTGTTGCGGTCATGCCCGGAGCGGTGTTGACTTCCAGGACCGACGGCTGCCCCCCGTCGGACAGCCTCATATCCACCCTGCTGTAGACCCTGCACCCAAGGGCCCGGTGCGCGGCAACGGCAGCACCGGAAACATTCTTCTCTGCTTCGGGTGACAGTCGGGCCGGACAGATATATTCCGTTTTCCCGGCGGTGTACTTCGCCTGGTAGTTGTAGAAACCCGACCTGGGGATTATCTCGATGACAGGAAGGGCTGAAGCATTGGACCCCTCTTCCCATACCGTCACGGTGATCTCCCGGCCCGGGATGTACTCCTCGACTATCACAGAACTGTCGTAAAGGGATGCGGCGGCAAGGGCTTCTTCCACATCCCCTGCAGAAGAAACGATGCTTACTCCGACGGTACTTCCGCACCCCGAGGGTTTTACCACCATTTTTGACCATTTTCCGAGGGCATCAACCGCCCGGGCTACGCTCAATTCTGCCGGGCAATTGTCAATGCTGAGGTATATCGCGTCAGGCGTCGGAACACCGTTCATGGCGAACAGGGCCTTGCTGGCACGCTTGTCCATGGCAAGAGCGCAGGCAGTCGGTCCCGAACCCGTGTAGACCTTCCCCATCAGATCCAGTGCCGCCTGAAGCCTCCCGTCCTCACCCCATGAACCGTGAAGGGCAATAAAGAAAACGTCAGAAAGGGACAGCCTGACAGCTTCAAGCATCTCCAGTGGAGAATTGCGTTCGATCGGCTCGGTCACTATTCCCGCCTCTTCAAGGGCCGAACAGACAGCCGCCCCGCTCGAGAGGGAGACCTCCCTTTCAGGGCTGTCCCCTCCGAAAAGAACCGCTACATGGTGACTGTTCCCTTTTTTCATTCTTCGAACTCCTCGATCTCCCTGGCACCCAGGAAGAAAGGATGGCTGGGGAAAGCATTCAGGACAAAAACAACCCCTGCCCAGTCGTCATTGCCCGCCCTGTCGTCGCGGTAGGCCAGGTCTACCCTGTAGCAGCAGTCGCTTTCGTAGCTGATCCTGTAGAACATCTCGTCAAGGCTGCTGTCGCGAAGGTTGTATCCGCCCCTTACGGTCAGGCTCCAGTTGTCCCCAAAGGGGATCATGGCCTTCTGATAGAAGACTTCACTGTCGGAATACCGGTCCCATTCCATCGGGGACCAGCCCTCGACCCAGCGTTTTCTCCAAAGGCTCGTCATTCTGACAGGACCTAAAGGCCAGATCACACCCACCCTTGCAGTAAAGACATTCTGGGTGCCGTCCGGGGACCCGTAGTCGTAATGCCAGTAATCGGCTCCCCAGAAGGGGCTGACCTCCCCTATTTCGACCGATCCGGAATAGGCGGCTCCAAGACCCAGGCGTTGGGCTTTTTCCTTCAAGGTACCGCTGCTTGAAGATGATTCGTAATCACCCCAACTTGCTCTGAACTGCCACCGCCCGTGAAGGGCCGGGAGAGGCCACCAGGGAGAGAATATCGTCAACTCGGGACTCCTCCACAGGGTTCCTTCAAAAGTGTCGCCCAGTTCCTTCTCCACCTTGACGTTTTCGGCGTGGGACCACCATAGCCTTCCCGTCCATCCTCCCAGGTCGTAATCCATACCCCAACTGTGGCGAAAACGTTTGTCGTCAAGGTCCGAATCCCATGTGTAAGAGGCATTGGCAAAGAAAACCATCCCTTCCCTGTACTTGAGATCCAGGGAAAGGATCGACTCAAACCCCACATCGGACCATAACAGGGCCTTCCACCTTGCATTTACATCACCTATTGAAAAAGGGACGCCGTATGAGACCCCTATTCCCTTGCCACCCTCGTACATGACCATGGGCAGGAACTGTGTGCGGCTGCCTTCGGACAGGTCGATAATGTAATCGAAGGGGTATGAAAGAAGATGTTTGCCACCGATATAAATCGCTGGGCTGGATGCAATGACCCTGTAGCCGGGTATGATAACGAGGCGTTTAGACACCAGCTGGTAATGGGGGGTATCCGATGGACAGGTTGTGAAACCCACTTCGCTCCACCTGTAGACCTGGTCCCCTTCGACAAGCCCTTTCTGCACCCTCCCCGGCAATGACTCGATCTTTTGACCTTCCCTGAACCTTATGGTAGTAACATCCTTGCCGGAGGCGTGGATCTCCCCCTTTTCGGCGGGGAAACTGCCGGAAGCGTTTTGGAAAAGCCCCTCACCGGATATCATGTCCAGGGTCAGGAACTCACCTTCCAGCCTCTGGGGGCCGTGTAAAAGGACAACTTTCTTTCCGGGAACGGATGAAGCCTCGATCGTGTGATCCTTTGCCGAATACTCAACCCTGGGGGCAAAGACCCTTATCAGGTCCCTGCTGATCCTCACGCTCCCGGTTGCAACAGCAAAACCAGAGACCTGGTCAAATTCGACCCTGTCAGCCTCAAGAACTATCTGTCCGGCGTCTGAAACAGCCGAGGCAGGAGAACAGAAGAGGAAAAACGCTGCCATTACCGGAAGAAAAAATTTCAGCGGACGGGTCCGTACCATCTGACAACCGCTCCTTCCTCTACGATAACTGAACCGGACATTGAAATACCGCCCCGATCCCCGGTAAGAACCAGATCTTCTTTCCTGGCCTCGAATCCTTCAGAAAGAATCCATTGAGACCTTTCCGGGTCCCAGTCGGCCCTTGGAGCGCTCCAGTCAAGTTCTCCCGATCCGTGTGAGACATGGCCGGTAACTTCATAGAGTAATATTTCCCCGGAAACCTCAAAGATGGTCCCCCGTGGGGAGAAAATATCCCAAATGGCTCCGTTTGCGGATATGATGTGGACTGTAAGGGATTCCGCTTCGCTGGCGTCTCCCTTTTTCTCTACCCTCACGGCCTTCAGGTGCCAATCATGTCCGTTCTCATCACGGATAACATTCAGCCCCTCAACGATAATAGGCGGGATATCGGGGCTTTCGTGCACGGCCTTCTCTTCCAGGAGAAGATCCTTCACGAGCCCCAGGGCAAAAAGCAGGATCAGAACCGCTAAAGCAACGTAAAGAAAGCGCCGGTTCCCCTCAAGTCTCAAGGATCTCCCCCCGATCGGGAAAATGGCAAACTGTTACCTGGCCCCCGTCAAAGCCTGTAGTCAATCACGGCCGAAAGCCCGACCTTCTGGACCCGGCGGAACCTCTCAATGGGATTGGTGGAATCGATAGGTATCAATATCCTGACACCGACCCTCCCCATGAAACTGACGGAGATCTCCGCCACGGCCCTTACCCTGTCGACTTCAGCCTTTGGCCCGGCGACCTGCGCGGCCCCGATGGAAGTGCCGCTGCCAACGGAAACTATGGGAACCACCTTGGTTTCGTCCTCGATCCCGACACCGCGGTTGAAGGTGACGGTATTGATAAAATCATTGATCTGGCTGGAAAAGCCGCTGACCAGGATCCCGCCCCCAAGGATTCCGATAAGGTCCCCGAGATCGACGGCCGCTGCAGCTCCAGTGAGCAAAGTCACGCCTAAAACTACGGCTGCAATAAACTTTTTAATCTTCATCAAGAGGAATACCGCCTTCCTGTCCCTGATCCGGCGCCGTATCCTGTGCCTGTGTTTCCGCCGGGGTTGTGGTCCTGCTGTCTCCAAGCAAACCGTGGAGCGATGTGGGAACCGGGTAAGCCTTAACTCCCGACGCAGATGCCGTCTCCAGGTAAATTATGGTTCCGGGCGCTATATCCGGGGCATCTCCCTTTATGAATATCCCCCCCACCAGGCCCACAGGGCCAAGAAGGGCCAGCCCCACCGCGCTGGTCCCCAGGGCGGTGGCGACGGTCGTGTCGGACTTGGTGGCGAGTGCGGCGGCATCACCCAGAAATACCGGCACCTTTTCCGGGCCAAGGGGTTCAAGCCTGTCAAAGGCGAATTTTATCTCTGCCGGTCTGCCAAAACTGCGTGGAGGTTTCACCCTGTCGATCAAAGCAATGACCCGTGATCCCCTTGGAGCCACCAGGTACCCCTCCACTGAAAGGTGTTCTTCCAGTTTGAGGCGGACAATATCACCTACCGACGCATTCTTCGGGGAGACCCTGTCCACGAAGGATGCCTTGAAAACAAGGTTGGCCGGGAGATTGACATCCTGCCAGAAAAGCTGGCCGGGGAACAGGAGCGAAAGAAGGCGCTCAAGCCTCATCGCGAGGGGGCGTCCCTCGCCTGCCTCACCCTCAAGATGGCGTTCGATCTCCCCTATCCTTCGGGTGAGGGAGAGGTCCGGACGGGCCTCGTGAAGGATCGCCCACTCCGCCAGCCCGGTCTTGAATACCATGGAAGGCTGGCCAAGTGTTCCGTTCCTGATGAAGTTCAGAAGGCCAAGCTGCCGCTCGGAAATGCTTCCGGGCAATTCCCTCCCGAAAAGGTCCGTTTCAACCTTGCCCAGCCTCTGGACTATTCCTCCGGCAACGATCTCCCCGTAGATCATGCCGTCAAGCTGGTCCTGTATCTGTGAAGGTGTCTCCAGTTCCTCTCCCAGGGCCGGACCGGCAGCCAACAGGGAGAGAAGAAGCAACAGAAGAACTGAAACGGAAAGGATCTTCGTTCTCATATTGTTCCCCCCTTTAGGTCATTTTCCCCGGCCCTGACACGGGCCGCACCTATAAAGCCTACGAAGAGCGGGTGAGGCCTGACGGGCCTCGATTTGAGTTCAGGATGGAACTGGACTCCAACGAACCATGGATGATCCTCCAGTTCGATGATCTCCACCAGATCACGCCCGGGGCAGATCCCGGCCATCCTCATGCCCCGGGTTCTCATGATCTCCCGGTAATCGTTGTTGAACTCGTAACGGTGCCTGTGACGCTCCCTTATCAGGGGCGATCCGCCGTAAGCCGCGAATGAGAGTGAGTTCACGTCAAGCTCGCAGGGGTACTCTCCCAGGCGCATGGTCCCTCCCAGGTCCCTGACCCCCTCCTGTTCAGGCATCAGGTGTATCACAGGATCCGGCGTTGCAGGATCCATCTCCACGCTATGAGCATACTCGAGGCCGCATACGTTCCTGGCAAACTCAACTACACCTATCTGCATACCCAGGCAAAGCCCCAGGTAGGGGATCTGCCTCTCCCGTGCAAATCTTGCAGCCTGGATCTTTCCGGCAACACCTCTTGAACCAAACCCGCCGGGGACAAGTATCCCGTGGACTCCATCAAGCAGGGATATCCCATGGGTTTCTACGTCCTCGGCCTCGACATGACGGATCCTGACCCTGACCCTGTTGGCCGTTCCAGCATGGGAGAGGGCTTCGACAACGCTCAGGTATGCGTCCTTGTGGCTCACGTACTTGCCTACCATGGCCACCTCCACAACGCCCTCGGGGTTCTCGCAGGTATCGACAAAATCCTTCCAGTCATCAAGGACGGGTTCCTGCTTCGGTTCGAGTCCAAGTCTCTTCATGACCAGTTTATCGAAATGCTGGTCGTAAAGCTGGAGGGGAACCTTGTAGATCGAGGATACATCTATGGCCTCTACCACAGCTTCTACGGGTACGCTGCAGAACAGGGCTATCTTCTCCCTGATATCGTTCCCGAGATGGCTGACGGACCTGCAGACAATTACGTCAGGCTGGATGCCAAGCCTCCTGAGTTCGTGGACACTGTGCTGGGTGGGCTTGGTCTTGAGTTCGCCGGCGGCCGCTATGTAGGGTACCAGCGTCACGTGGCAGTAGAGGACATTTTCCCGGCCTACCCTGTTTGCCATCTGGCGGATGGCCTCGAGGAAGGGCTGTCCCTCGATGTCGCCGACGGTGCCCCCTATTTCCGAGATCACAACGTCGACACCGCTGTCGATCTTCAGGATGCTCTCCTGGATCTCGTTGGTGATATGGGGAATGACCTGGACCGTGGCCCCGAGGTACTGGCCTGCCCTCTCCCTGGATATTACGGACGAGTAGATCTTCCCTGTGGTCACGGTATTGTCGCTTGATAGCGATTCATCGATAAAGCGTTCGTAGTGTCCAAGGTCA
>CAZAMZ010000016.1:0-13962 GCA_964486375.1 uncultured Synergistaceae bacterium
AAGGCTGGCTGTCTATGCAGCTTCCTCCGGAAGGTTTGGTGAGGGTTTGCGTTTCTTCGGAGAGGCAGGCAGTGTGGGCGGTAACGCGGAAGCATCGTTCTGGCTGGCCAGATCACTTATCGAAGAGGAAAAATGGCAGGAAGCCGAAGGGCTTCTTATGACCCCCTTCGAAGATGAAAGGGTCGAGATCCCCAGGATATACTGGCTTGGGCGACTTTTCCTTGCCAGGCGGGATCTTTTCAGCGTAAGGAGTCTTGAATGGAAGGACCCGCAAAACACCTACCTCAAGCTTGTCAAGGGTGTGGCCGAGGCACTTTCCGGGGACAACAGGTCCATTGATACCCTTTCAGGTCAGCCCCTAAACGATATGGGCAGTGATGCTCTATCCCTTCTCTGTTCTGCCAGGGCAGCCATGAAGGACTGGGAAGAGGTCCGGAGGTTGGGAAGAATGGCCCAGAAGAATGAGTTTGGACCATTCCTGTGGGAAAGACAGGTGAGAAGGTCCAGGGAAGAGGCCAGCTACCTGGCCTCAATTGCAGATGCACACCTTGGGGATTGGAGCGCTGCCAGGGAAGGCTTCAGGAAGAGCGCTTCGACCCTGCGGCACCCCGGACCGGTTTTTGCCCTTGGAGTTTCCCTGGTCGCTCTTGGCAAGATCGATGAGGCAAAGGTCATTCAGACCCAGTTAAAGGCCTCCTCATCAACACTGGCAAAAAAACTTGAGGAGCTCATAACGCAGAACAGCGGTATAAGGAGGATGCTGGCCGATCCGGTCGACCCGGCTATACTGGTCCTTTTCGCAACTATTTGATACCGGCAAAAATATCCTTATTTCCCGGGGGAGGAAACAATCTTGGAAAAGGTGAAAAGAGAAGATGCGATGTCGATGCTCAGAGAACACAACCTGGAGATCAACCATATCCGGCATGCCCTCGCAGTAGAGGCGGCGATGAAATATTTTGCCAGGGTGAACGGAGAGGACGAGGATCTGTGGGCTCTTGCAGGCCTGGTCCATGACATCGACTGGGAGACAACAAATGATGATCCCTCAAAACACACCCACCTGGGTGCTTCGTGGTTAAGGGATGCCGGTTACCCCGACGAGATCGTCAGGGCAGTGCTTGCACACGGCTGGGGTATCTGTTCCGACGTCGAGCCCGTTTCACTGATGGAAAAATACCTTTATGCCATTGACGAACTCACGGGTTTCGTCACCGCTGTGGCACTTGTTCGACCTGGAAAGTCTCTGCAGGATCTTACGGTCAAGTCCGTCAGGAAAAAATGGAAGGACAAGGCTTTCGCCAGGGGGGTCGACAGGGAAGTAATTGAAAAAGGGACAGAGATACTCAACAAGCCCCTTGAAGATCTCGTCGAGGGAGTTATCGAGGCATTGAGACCCATAGAAAGGGAGATAGGACTGGGGGAGTAGGGTCAGTCTGCCAGTTCTGAATCAAGAAGGCGCCATTGAGGTTTTTCGGTCCCCGGATCAAAACGGAGGAGCATGTAGCCGCCGATATGCCCGTCCTCTACCCAGGCCAGACACCACCGCGGTCCGATAAACCAAACAAGGGAAGGGTCATATATTTTCATGGTACCCCCGTGTATGCCCTTCCAGGGGATGAGATCCTCCCTGACAAGGAGGCTTTCGAGGGTATGTGAACGGGGGTCAGGCAGGGATCCGGACTTCATCTTTTCCCAGTCAGGCACTGGCAATGGATCGGTCTCGACGACTGCCTTCCCTGCAGACCTGGCCCTGTCAAGTTCTTTAAGGGCCAGGTCCAGTTTTTCGTTCATCAGGGCATTTTGTTCCAGAACCCTGGTATACCTCCAGAAAATTACCCCGGAAGCTGCTGAAAGAAGAAGCACGATCAGGGCAAGAAAAAGAATCCACTTTTCCTTCAAGATCTTCCCCTCCCAAGAAAAAATCTCCGGAATATGTGGTAATGTCTGTCCGCAAGATACTCTAATAGTGTAACATCGAAACGAAAAGGAGAGAGGTCTTACATGAGATTACCCCAAACCCCCAGGGAACTGACGATACGGTCGATAATACTTGCGGCCCTCGGGTCGATCGTGATCGCGGGGAGCAGTACCTATGTTGCCCTGCGAATTGGAGCACTTCCATGGCCTACGATCTTTGTGGCCGTACTCTCCATGGCTCTTTTGAAGCCTTTCGGGGCATCCCCCAGGGAGATCAACGTGGCCCATACCGGAATGTCCGCAGGGGGACTTGTCGCAGGCGGACTTGCGTTCACCATCCCCGGGGTCTGGATGTCCGATCCCTCCAGTAATCTGGGTGTTCCGACCGTTGCAGTGGCGGCCGTGGCAGGTGCAGTCCTTGGCGTTGCCTTTACAGGCCTTCTTAGAAAACACTTCGTGGAAGATCTAAAATTGCCGTTCCCCATGGGGGTGGCAGCTGCAGGTACCTTGCAGGCAGGCGACCAGGGAGGGAAGAAGGCTTCCATCCTCATAGCTTCATGCGGCTTTTCCGGCCTGGTGGCTTATCTGAGGGACGGGGCAGGATCGATACCTGCCGTATTGGGCCGGGGACCTTTATTCAGCGTCTGGGTCTCACCAATGGCTGCAGGAATAGGTTTCATTATCGGACCCCTTTACATGGGAACATGGGCTCTTGGAGCGATCGGGGCGCACTGGTTAATGGTACCAGCGGCGTTATCCTCGGGCTGGCTCCCTGATGGAACAGCGGCGGAAGCTTTCAGGAGCAGCCTCGGAATAGGTGTTATTGTCGGTGCAGGTATTGCGGTTCTTTTCAGAGGGGCGGCCAGGTCTTTTGCCCGAAGCCTTTCATCCTCTGGAATGAATCTGAGGTTGGTAGCCATTACTTGTGCAGCCACGGCTTCCGTCCTTTCTGTTTTTGCCGGGATCCCCTTCGTTCCGTCCCTGCTTGCTACCGCAGGAGTCTGGGTAACGGTTGTCATGGCTGCGACCATAACAGGTCAGACCGGCATCGATCCAATGGAGATATTCGGGATCCTGGTACTCCTTGCCATCAGGACCGTCTGGCATATTGGCGGGCAGGAGGCGTTTCTCGTCACTGCCGTTGTCGCAGTGGCTACTGGTCTAGCCGGGGACGCGATGCAGGATTTCCGTGCCGGTTCGATCCTTGGAACCGATCCTCGCGCGCAGCTCGTTACCGAATCTGTCGGCGGAATTGTCGGAGCCTTTGCGGCCACCCTGACGATCTTCCTTTTAAGGGAGGCTTTCGGAGCCATAGGTCCCGGAACGGACCTGGCGGCGCCTCAGGCCTTTGCCGTGAAAAGCATGATCGACGGCCTTCCCGACAGAGGGGCTTTCCTGGCAGGTTTATCAGGCGGTTTCCTCCTCTCTTTGTTCGGGGTTCCCGCCATGACGGTGGGAATTGGCATCTATCTTCCTGTAGCAATATCCCTTGCAGCCGGGGCAGGAGGAGTAACAAGGTTATTCTCCGAAAGGTTCTTCAAGGGTTCGAATGATGATATGACCCTTGCCGCGTCCGGCTTTCTTGGAGGGGAAGGTATAGCGGGTGTGATCTTCGCTATCTGGAAAGTGGTAACTCTTGGTTAGGGAGTGAGGGCTGATGTGGAGGATCGGTCATGCGCAGGATCATCAAAAGGGTACAGGCTGTTCCGTTATCGTATTTCCTGAAGGTGCAACGGCTTCCTGTGATATCAGGGGAGGAGCGCCCGGTTCCAGGGAGATCGCCCTTCTGGAACCGGAATGCACGGTGGACAAGATCACTGCAATTGTCCTTTCGGGAGGCAGTGCCAGGGGTCTTTCGGCCGCGGACGGCGTAATGCGATACTGCGAGGAAAGGGGGTGGGGTTTCGATTCGGGCTATGGTGTTGTGCCCATTGTTGCCGCGGCCTGTCTTTTCGACCTTCCCTGCGGTGATGCAGAAGCCTGGCCTGACCCTGCCATGGGCAGCGAGGCCTGTATGGAAGCCAGGCCGATGGAAGATTCACCCATGGGTAACATTGGCGCCGGTACCGGTGCCACGGTTGGCAAATATTACGGGATGGAAAAGGCCATGAAATCAGGTTTCGGCTGGGCTAAAAAAGTAACGGGGAACCTTGAAGTCTGTGCTTTAGCCGCAGTTAACGCCTTCGGGGCAGTCCGGGACCTTTCCGGAGGGTTCATGGCGGGTGCCCTGGTCGGCGACCGGATCCTTGACCCCGGGACCATGACCGGGCCCGGGGATATCTGGAATGCCTGGGGGAAGAACACCACCCTGGGAGCAATAGTTACCAACGCCATCCTTGACAAGGCGGAGTGCAAAAGGGTGGCCATAATGGCCCAGACAGGTATTTCCTGCTCCGTTTTCCCCGTACACACCCCATTTGACGGCGATGCTGTCTTCTGTGCCTCAACGGGCAGCGAAAAGGCAGATCCCATTCTCGCGGGCTGGCTTGCTGCATCCGCAATGGAGGAAGCCGTGAGGAACGCCGTTCTTTTTGCCAGGCCGGCATATGGATACAGATCCTTTTCCGATATCCGGCGATCACCCTGAACGGAAAGTTAGGTAAGGCTGCGGATACGCTGGTCTTTCTTCCGACAGATACTTGTCACCAGGGCCATCTGCCCGGAGAAAAGGGAGGTGTCTTTTATGGCTATAAGGATCATCCTTGCGGACGATCATCCCCTGACCAGGGCGGGACTAAAGGATTACATCGCCAGAGAGAGGGATCTTGAACTGGTCGGTGAAGCTTCCAACGGGGACGAAGCCTGGGGTCTTATTGAAAGACATAAACCTGACGTAGCGCTCCTCGACATAAGAATGCCCGGAGAGAACGGTGTTTCTCTGGCCAGAAGGATCAAGGAATCCGGGCTGCCCGTTGTCCCGGTCATGCTTACATCATTTGATGCCCAGCAGTACGTGATGGCGTCCCTGAGAGCAGGAGCAAGAGGGTATATCCTGAAGACCGTTACCCCCGAGGAACTGTCCAGGGCAATAAGGGTGGTGGCTCGTGGCGGCCTGTACCTTGACGGTGAGGTCGCAAGGAGCATAGAAGATGTCGATTCCGCTTTCGAGACCCTTTCCGGCAGGGAGAGGGAAGTTCTCCTTTACGCAGCCAGAGGTCTTTCCAGCAAGGAGATAGCAAAGGACCTCATTATCAGCGAAAGAACGGTACAGACCCACCTGGCATCCATTTATGACAAACTTGGCGCAAGGAACAAGACTGAAGCCATGCTTCTAGCCTTGAAGTACGGGATAGTCGCCCTGGAGGAACTCATTGAATGAGGAGGCATCTTCTTATTCTTCTCACTGTCGCAATAATGATCCCTTCTTTTGCAGCTCTTGTGCTTGGAGGCATTGGCCTGGTCCAGCATGAAAGGGCAATGGAGAGGGTTGCCAGGTCGTACGTTGTTGATATTGCAGAAAGCGTCGCGTCCAGGCTTGAAATGAGCTGGAGCAGGACCAGGTCGTTGCCGTTCAACGACAGGGAAAGATTCCTTCGCCTGAGACAGATAACCTGGGGGCTCTCGATACCGGGCTGGGTCGCAGTTGTTGATGCCAACGGGACTGTCCTCGTATCCACCGCCGATGCCGAAGTCCTCAGGCTCCTGTGGAACCGGGGGATCCCGATAGGATCCGCCATGGAGGTCGAGAGCAGGGAGGGTGAGAAATACACCCTGGCGGCCTTCCCCGCGGGAGAGACGGGATGGTACGTAGTTGCTGCTGTTTCCTGGGACAAGCTTATGGGGCCTATGCTGCGCTTCAATCGTTGGCCTATCCTTGTAGGGCTTATCGGATTCCTGGGAATAGTCTCTGTTGCTGCCCTCTGGAAATGGCTGGTGGCACCCCTGAGGTCCCTTGGGAACGAAGTTTCAAGACTTCAACTTGGAAAAGACATACCCCGGAGCGACGATCCAAGCGCTGTTTTCGAGATACGGAGACTGAGACAGGTCCTGGAACAGCTTGCAAGAGGTGCCGTAGAAAGGGCGGAATTGATGAAACGATACGTAGGGGACATAGTACGGGTACAGGAGGAGGAGAGGTCGAGGATAGCCAGGGAGATCCATGACGGCCCCCTTCAGGACGTGACGGCACTGATTCACCAGATCCGCCTTTCAAGGATGGGCAAAGAACCGGACAACAGGTTATCGGGTCACCTCGAGAACGCCGAGGACGGGGCCATACATGCCGTAAGCGAAATGAGAGCATTATGTGACGAGCTCTCACCCCCCTGGCTGGACCTTGGGCTGGCTCAGGCCCTGGACGAGCTGGCTGAAAGGCTTTCAAGGCATCTTGGTGTCGAGATAGCGGTGGAGGTAGATTGCGACGATGAACTCCCCGCAGAAGTTACCCTTGCGTTTTTCCGTGTCGTTCAGGAAGCAGTCCATAATTCTGTACGCCACGGCAAAGCCTCCAGGGTATCCCTCAGACTTTCCTGCGAGAGCGGAAAGGCTATTCTCGAGATAGACGATGATGGAACAGGCTTTGACCCCCCTGACGATTTCGAGGAATTAAGAGTAAGAGGGCACAGGGGACTGGCAAACATGT
The DNA here is from genome assembly GCA_964486375.1 of uncultured Synergistaceae bacterium. Classification (GTDB taxonomy): domain Bacteria; phylum Synergistota; class Synergistia; order Synergistales; family Thermovirgaceae; genus UBA4066. The sequence goes on from CAZAMZ010000016.1 coordinate 6,503, forward strand.
CGGAGAGAATGTCCCTCATAGGGGGAAGGCTCGATGTTAGCCCTTCACGAGATGGAGGGACTCTGATACGTTGCGAATGGGAGACTACTTCCGCTTCTGCCTGAAGTGGCCTCCCCATACGCTTTTGACCTCGGAAGTGAACACGAAGCCCCTGTTGCCAACAATCTTGGCAACATGGCCGATATCCTGGCGCTGGCAGATTATCTTGAGGATGATCCTTTCTCCGGTTTTTCCTGAACCGGTAACAACCGTCGTCCCGAACCCTTCCTGTCTGAGGGTCTCGACCGTTTCGAGCATCTCTTCGGTCACGGGGCCTACCACTTCGACCAGGACGAAAGAGCTGAGGATCCGTTCTTCCAGGGTGGCACCCAGGTAGCTCCCCACCCCGAAACCGCCGGCATAGGCCAGGAGCTGCAGAGGTCCTGTGATACCTTCCTTGAGGACATAGCCCAGGGCGATTATGTAGACCGCCGATTCGAAGAAGGCTGTCAGACCCGCCTGGAGTTTTCTGCCTCTCACGAGGAGGAGGATCCTGAAAGTTCCAAGCGAAACGTCAAGCAATCGAGCTCCGAATATCAGGAGCGCACCGATGGGATCCATGGGAAAACCCCCTATTCGATTTTGGGGATCGTGTTTATCGGCACAATCCCGTCATGCGATTCTAGTATAGAATGAGAGTAATTGGAAGAATCTTCGAAAGGGGGGAGCCCCCCGGGGGCCTGCCGATGAGGTTAAGAATTCTTGGCGCAGCGGAAGAAGTGACCGGTTCAAGTTACATCCTTGAATCTGGCAATAAAAGGATAATGATCGATTGTGGCCTTTTCCAGGGCAAAAGCGAGGACAAGAACAGTGATCCTCCAGACTTTGACCCATCAACGATAGACGTCATCCTGCTGACCCATGCCCACCTGGATCATACAGGGAGGGTGCCCCTGCTGGTAAAAATGGGCTTCAGCGGACAAGTGATAGCAACCGCCCCTACGGTGGAGCTAACGGATGTCCTCTGGAAGGACTCCTCGAAGATCCAGAAAGAGGACGCCGAATGGAAAACCAGGAAGAACAGGAGGAAAGGCCTTCCCCCTGAAGAGCCGCTTTATTCGGATGAGGACGTGGAGAAAGCCATCGGTATGCTTGTGCCCGTAACCTACGACGAGGTCATAGAGGTCGTTCCAGGGATTAAGGTCAGGTTTCGCGACGCCGGGCACATTTTGGGAAGCGCCAATCTGGAAGTATGGGGTTATTCCGGGGGTGACGAGGTCAAGATAGTGTTTTCAGGAGACCTGGGTCCACAGCAGACGGTCATGGAAAGGACGCCTTCCGTGATCGAGGATGCCGATTACGTGGTCATCGAATCGACCTACGGGGACCGGGAGCACAAGACCAATGAAGAAAGCCGCGAAGAATTCCGGGAGGCTATGAAGGAGATGATAAAGGACCATGGAAAGGTCCTTATTCCCACCTTTGTGGTGGATCGGGCACAGAGGGTTCTTTACGAACTCATGCTTATGCAGAAGGAAGGCATCCTTCCCACGAATGTCCCGATCTTCTTCGACTCTCCCATGGGGCAAAAAGCGACAGATGTGTATAATTCCCATCTTTCACTCCTGTCTTCGGAGATCCAGTCCCGGATCCGGGAAGGCAATGACCCTTTTAGCCCTGAAAACCTCCAGGTAGTATCGGATGTTGAGGAATCCAAGAAGATCAACGAGATCGGAGAAGCAGTGGTCCTTGCAGGAAGCGGGATGTGCAACGGCGGAAGGATAGTACACCATCTCAAGAACAACCTGTTCCTGGAGACAACCGATGTGGTTTTTGTGGGTTACCAGGCGAGGGGGACCCTGGGGAGAAGGCTGGTGGATGGCGAAAAGACCGTCAGGGTTGCCGGAGAAGAAGTGAAAGTCAAGGCCAAACTGCATACTATCAACGGTTTCTCAGCCCATGCCGACAGAAGGGATCTTCTTGTCTGGGCCAGGCAGTTCAGGACGGATCCCCTGTTCATCATTACTCATGGTGAACTGGAATCATCCCAGGGTCTGTCAAGGACATTCGAGGAGAACGGGATAAGATCTGTAGTGCCGTCGGCGGGTAAGGAATACAATCTTGTAAAGGCTAAGGAAGTGTTCGCCGCAGAAGAAAGGGTGCCGGAGGCGGTTCACGTGATCCCCGGCGTCACGTGCCGGGGGCTGGACAGGATAGGAACCCTTCTCTGCGAGATAGTTTCCATTGCGACAGACCTCAGGGAGGATGGCGTAGACCTCCCCGAGGAAGAAGCTGTCAACCTGGCGGCCTCCGCGAGGACGCTTCTGAAGACGCTTGGGAAAAGAACTGGAAACGGGGAAAAGGCAGGGAAAGGTTCATTATAATTGCCGGGTCGTTGCGTTGACACCTGTGCTAGAATGCGGTGTATCCTTTTTCAAGGTATGGCGGTGATAGGAATAATGCGAAAGTATCCATCAATCCTTTTGTTGTTTGCAATTACCCTTTTTGCCGGGGCGATCGTAATGACCTCCCCGTGCAGCTCCGAAGCTGATGCCCGTGAGCTGAGCTGGGAGCAGGCCTGGGATGTTATCTTTCAGAACAACCCGGGACTGAAAGCCGTCAGGCAGTCGATCAATTCCGCCCACGCCGTCCTCAAATTGTCGGCCGTCCCTACCAGGGTGACAGCGGGTCTTTCCGGGACCTCAACAAAGGAGGAGGGCGGGCGGTCTTCGTCAAGCGCTGGCCTGACCTTATCCTACAACACCAGCCTCTTCGGGAGGGAAAGGGCCTCCATTGAGGCCGAAACGGCAGGCCTCCGGGAGGTTGAGATGGTCCTGGATTCCACCGTACTGCGCCTTTACCAGAACGCCGCAATGGCGTTCTGGGGCGCCGCAGCCGGAGAAGCATCGGTAACAGCAGCTCGCGAGGAGATAGTAAAACGGGAGGCCTTTCTGGAGGATGCAAAACTCCGGTTTGAACAGGGCATGGTACCGGAGCTTGATGTGATGAGGGCAGAAAGCGCGCTTGCTGAAGCACGTCACTTCCTTGCGCTCCGTGAGGCTAACAGATCGGGTTTCGAAGCGATGCTGAAGGGGTTGGCGGGATGGATGGAGATCCGGCCTGCGGAAGGGCTTTTTGACATCAGCGAACCTTTTGTCCCGAGAACGATACCCCCCGATTTCGCAGCCGTGGCCGATTCTCACCCCTCGATACTGAAGGCAGCCTGGGCGCGGGACAGGGCCAGGGCCCTTCTGCGCGTGGCGGAAATGATCTCCATGCCAACCCTCGGTTTGTCAGCGACCATGACGCTGGTAACCGATGGTGCCGCTTCCCAGCAATACACCCAGGACGAATGGTGGGGAAGGGCTACCCTGACCATACCGGTTATCGACGGAGGACAGGCCCGATGGACCAAGGAAAGGGCCAGGGCAGGGCTCGAAGCTTCGGAGGCAGCCCTTGGGGCTGCAAAAGCCGATGTTATGATGAACCTGTTTTCAGCCTGGGAGGATTATGTTGCCGCGCTCAAAGGCTACGAAGCGGAACAGTCCAGGTTCGACCTTGTCTCAAGGGAAAGGGAGGTAGTCCTTCTCAGGTACCGGGAGGGGCTGGCAAACCAGATCGAGGTCCTTGACGCCCAGACCCGCTTTGCCGGTTCCCTTGCTTCCCTGATCGATGCACGAAGGGGCCTCCTGGTGGCCGAGGCTTCTCTGGCCGCGGCAGAGGGAAATCTCCCCGTGGAGGAATGACATGGCAGCGAGGAACAGATCATTCAGATGGTTGTGGGGATTGCTGTTTCTTGCGCTGATGACCTTTGGCGGCTGGCGGATTTTCTTTAAACCTGCTCCCCAGGCACCGGTCAGCGTGGCTGCCATCCGCTCCAGGGAAGGCATTCCTGTGACGGTCTATACCGTGACCTTGAGCCGCTGGGAACACTGGATAACCCTTTTCGGGAGGACCCAGGCCTCTTCCGAGGTAAGAGTAGCAGCGGAGCGACAGGAGTATCTGGATTCCATTTCGGTTGAAGTGGGAGATCCGGTACGAAGGGGTCAGGTCATGGCCTCCCTCGATACCAGGACAGCTCGCGAAAAGCTTTCCGCCCAGGAATCCCTGACTGAAGAAATGGAGAACAGGTACAGGCGCCTTCAGTCCCTTCAGGCTGCCGGAGGTGTCAGTTCCCAGGAAGTTGAAGCCGCCCTTACCGCTGTCAAGAATGCCCGTGCCGGCCTGAAAGACCTCAAAACATCCTTTTCAAGGATGACCATCACCTCGCCTGTTGACGGAGTGGTCACAGGCCGGTTCGTCGAGAAGGGAAACCTTGCATCTCCGGGTCAGGCCCTCTTTACTGTTGCCAACCTTGACTTAATAGATGCAGTTCTTGACGTATCCCCCCAGGATATCCTGAAGGTCACCAGGGGAATGCCTTCAAGGGTCAGAACATCGAACGGCTGGGTCGACGCAAGCATCAAGAGAGTAGACCCTGTTGCCGATCCCTCGACGGGGCTGTTCAGCCTCGTGCTTGCCCTTCCCGCGGATTCCGGCCTTATACCGGGACAGACCGTCGAGGCGATAGTTCAGGACGAGGATATTGCCGACGCGGTAGTGGTCCCCTATGAGGCCCTTAAACAGATAGGCGGCGAGAGGACTGTGGTCTATGTGATTTCCGAAGGGATCGCCGTTGAAAGGGAGATCATTTCCGGAGGCACCTTCGAGGGAAAGGTCAGGATCCTTTCCGGGGTAAAGCAAGGTGAAGAGATCGTTGTCAAAGGGTCGGACAGGATGTTCCCTAACGCCAGGGTCTGGGTCCAGGGGGACTGATAAATGAACCTGATAGGTAATTCCGTCAGGAGGCCTGTCCTGACAACAGTAATAATGATAATCCTTGTCCTGTTGGGTTTTTACGCCTTCTACCAGCTTGGTGTGGCCCTGCTCCCGAGGGTGGACGTTCCGGTGGTGCTTGTCAGGGTCCCCTACCGCGGGGCAGGCCCTCTCGAGGTCGAAAGGCTGATAGTTCAGCCTGTCGAGGATGCCATAGCTTCAGTGGAGGGAGTAAAGGAGATCAACGGGTACGCACTTGAGGGAACCGGCTTTGTCGTCGCCGTGCTGGAATATGAAGTGGATGTGACCCAGGCGACCCTGGACATATCTACCCGGGTAAAGGCCATTACCTCGTCCCTTCCAGACGATGCCGACGAGCCCGTTGTAGACAAGGTGGATATCAACGCCCAGCCCTTCATGACACTTGTTGCAAAGACCAGTCTTCCTTCCTACCAGGCGAGGGACATTGTCGAGGAACAGGTGGCAAAACGCCTTACCCAGATCATAGGAATGGCCAGTGTTGAAATCAGGGGTGGCAGGGTACGGGAGATCCACCTTGACGCCGACCCATCCAGCCTTATGGCTCACAACCTGAACCTGAGAAGGCTGGCCTCCCTGGTAAAGGCATCCAACTTCAACTCCCCATCGGGGAGCATAACCCTTGGCGACAAGGAGACATCGGTAAGGATCGTCGGGGAACCGTCCACACCAGGTGATTTTGCCGACATAGGCATTCCTGTCGGCGAAGGGAGGGTTGTCAGGCTCGGAAATGTCGTAAATATAGTCGACGGTCTTGCCCAGGAAAGGAACAGGGCCAGGTTTGACGGCCGGGACTCGATACTCCTTGAACTCACTGCCCGACCCAACGCCAACATTGTACGGGTATCCAGGGCCGTTATTGCGGAGCTGTCGGAGATATCACCGGGCCTGGCAGGCAGCATAGAGCTTGAGGTTGTCTACGATTCAAGCGAATTTGTTGAAAAGTCCGTAAAGAACGTTATCAGGGATATGATCATAGGAACTCTTCTTACTGCACTGTTCATATTCCTTTTCCTGAGACAGTTCGGGTCGACCGTGGCCGTTGCCATATCGATGCCGACTTCCATTATCGCGACATTTATTCCGATGTTCTTCTTCGATTACACCCTGAACGTCATGAGCACCCTGGGTCTGGCAATATCCGTCGGTGTTCTTGTAAACAACGCCATCCTGGTCCTGGAGAATATTTACAGGTACCGGGAACTGGGCATGGACCCCCTCAGCGCCGCAGAAGAAGGGACAAGGGAGATATCCCTGGCGGTTCTTTCAACAACTGCGACCAACCTGGGAGTGTTTATCCCCATAGCTTTCATGGGGGGGATAGTAGGCCAGTTCTTCAACCAGTTCGCCCTGACCGTGGTTTTTTCCACCCTTTTCTCTCTCTGGGGAGCATTCACAGTCACTCCTATGGCTGCGTCAAGGCTTGGAGGGGGATCAATACATGTCTCTTCCTTCGCCAAGATGGCTACCGGATGGTGGCAATGGTTTTACCGGGAACTGGAGATCTTTCATCATATTTACGTTGAGAAAGCAGTAAGACATCCATGGGTCACCATTGTTTTTTTCGGGATACTTTTCGGCGGGTCCCTCCTGCTTGTACCGCGGATAGGTTTCGAGTTCTTCCCAAGGGTTGACGAAGGCGTGATCAGGATAAACCTTGAACTTTCAAGTACTGCCTCGATCGATTCCACCGACCGGGAAATTCGCAAAGTCGAGGAATTCCTGCAGGATCAGCCCTACGTGAAGTCCCTGAGCACCACTATAGGGGGCAGAAGGCTTTCAGGAGTCAACAGCGGAACCATCAGGGTCTACCTGGTCGATGGATCCGAGAGGAAAAGCGCTTTTTCCATAGCCTCGGACCTCAGAAGGGAGTTCGCAGGGCTTCCCGACACAACCTTGACGGTGAACGTGGCTTCGGGACAGGGAGGGGGAGGCAGGAGCAGTCCGGTACAGATAACAATAAGTGGGCCGGATCTCGACGTACTTGACGCCATTTCCCAGGAACTCATAGAGAAGATCAGGGATATTCCTGGTCTCGCAGACCTCGACACCGACTGGAAAGTTGGCAGGTTCGATCTCAAGCTGACCCCCGACTATTACAAGCTTACCTCCATGGGAGTGACCCTTTCCGAGGTAGCGGAAGAACTCAGGGGTTATCTTAGCGGAATAGATGCAGGGGTCTTCCGGGAGCGAGGCTATGAGTACGATATCCTGGTCAGGCTTTCAGAGAGGTGGGTGGATTCGCCCGTAATGATCCCGGGACTGCCCATGTGGACCCCGAGGGGTTTTGTGCCTGTCGGAGAACTTGCCAGGGTTTCTTATGAACCATCCCCCACGGCCATATACAGGGTGGACCGGCAGAGGAAAGTCAGCGTCCAGGCCGATGTTGCCGGAAGGACCGTTGGGGAGGTCTTCAGGGACATAACCCCTAAAATGGAGGAGATCCAGCTTCCACCGGGATACAGATTCATCATAGAAGGAGAGATGCAGAACATACAGGAGAACTTCCGAAGGATGATCATAGCCTTTGGAATGGCGATAACTCTTACGTTCCTTATGATAGCGGGTATCCTGGAATCATACCTGTTCTCTTTCGTTATAATGCTTACCATACCGCTCTCCGTGAT
>CAZAMZ010000017.1:0-13793 GCA_964486375.1 uncultured Synergistaceae bacterium
TGAAGTGCATTGGGGAGTGCACATCGTTCAGCCCCTGGTTGAAACCCGTGTCTCCTTCGAGATGGGAGTCTGGGAACTCGACAATGTTGCCAGGGGTGCCAAAGATCTGGACCTGGATCCTCTCATCGAAACCGCTGAGAAGATCGCATCCTTCGAGGAGAACGCCATATACAACGGTTTCGAACCCGGCTGCATTGTGGGGCTGGCCCAGACCGGGGCGCCCCAGCAGATCTCCATTTCCACCGAACACCCCAGGGATATAATGGCCGGTCTTTCCGAGGGACTTGTATTGTTCCGCAAGAACTCCATCGAAGGTCCCTACGTCCTGGTTGCCGGTCCACAGCTCTGGCAGATCATCGATGTCTTCGGTGACGGGTATCCCCTGAAAAAGAGGGTCACCTCGCTGTTCGACGGCGGAATGATCCTGGCTCCCGAACTGGAGGGAGGTTTCCTCGTATCCGCCAGAGGCGGCGATTTCGAACTGACCCTGGGACAGGACATCTCCATCGGTTATGAGTGCACCTCAGGGGGTAAGGTAAATCTCTTCATGGCCGAATCTTTCACCTTCCGGGTGATAGAGCCCAACGCAGTGGTGCCGCTGACGATCTGAAGCCCCGGGCGTGAATGGTAACCATTGAAAAGCAAAAGTCGGGCCGGAAGGGAATATCTTCCGGCCCTTTGTTTTGTCATTGCTTCGCACTGAAACCGGTAAAGATCTTCCCGTCACCAGCCTCCGGTTCCGCTTCTGAATTCATGAGCAAATTGCTCCCGGTAGGGGAAAAGGCCGAAAGCACCTCCGGTGTGGATGAAGAGCACCCGCTCGTCTGCTGCGATGTTCCCCTTCTCGATCTCTTTTTTCAGCCCGAGCAGGGCTTTCCCGGTGTATGTCGGGTCTAAAAGGATCGCCTCGAGAGAGGCGGCCTCCCTGATGAAACTGATCAGCTCCGGTGAGGCTTTCCCGTACCCTTCCCCTACGTATTCGTCGACGACTTCGAACTTTCCTCCCGGTTCCGGAAGGTCCGGGATGAACCTCTCCCTGAGTGAACCGAAGATCTCCGCCACTTTTCCTGAAGACCATTCCGACGGGAAAGCCACGCTAATTCCCGTAACCTTGCAGTCAAGGCCGTGAACAAGGCATCCGGCGACAATTCCTGACAGCGTTCCGGCCGAACCACAAGGGAAGACGATACGGTCCGGGGTGATTCCCGTTTTTTCTGCCTGTTCGGCTATCTCTCCGATTGCGTCTACATATCCCAGGGAGCCCAGGGCATCAGAGGCTCCAAGAGGGATTATGTATGGCTTGAACCCTGCGACCCGGTAAGAGCCGGCTGTCTCTTCCATGGCGATCTCCAGCTCCCTGAGGTCATGAGCCGGGACAAAGGAGACCTTTGCACCAAAAAGGAGGTCCAGAAAAAGGTTGCCGTCGGGGATGGCTTCCGACAGGCCGTTCAGGACCAGGTGACACCTCATCCCCAGCCTGGCCGCCACTGCAGCTGTCGCCCTTGCGTGGTTTGACTGGGGCCCTCCGCAGGTAATCAGGATGTCGGCTTCTCTGGATACGGCATCGGCGGCGCAGTACTCCAGTTTCCGTATCTTGTTTCCTGAAAGGGCCATGCCCGTAAGGTCGTCCCTTTTCAGGCTCACATTGTCGCTTCCCAGGAGGGCGGAAAGTCTGCCTGCCGGACGTATCGGTGTTGGAAGGACGGCGATATCCAGTTTTTGTGCGAATCTTCTCATTTCTTTCATTGCCTCCTCGCCTGGACCTTATCAAGTTTGTGAACACTGTGTCTATTTTGACACATTGTTACAATTAATGCATATTAAGACGATTCCATACACCGTTAGACTAAATGTTCACGAAAGTATTCGGGGTTGTTTTTGGGGAGGATGATCCGCGTGAAAGCTTGCAAGGGAGATTGGGTCCAGATATACAGTGTAGTTCTGGATCCCGGTGACAGGGCTCCCCAGGTTCCGGAGGATACGGCCGGTGTTCCCCTGGAGATGAAGGTCAAGGGGAGCCTTGTCGAGGATTCCGCCGGTCTGGGTGACCATGTAACAGTCACGACGGCGGCAGGCAGGGTTTTAACCGGGGAACTTATCGCTGTCGATCCGCCCTACGAAGTTGGTTTCGGTCCGCCACCGGGGGAACTTCGTTCCGTAGGGTCCGAACTTCGAAGGATCCTGGCTGGGGATGGTGACGGATCATGACCCGGGCAACTGATTACTCCTCCGTTATGGCCCGCAGGGGCGAAATAATGCAGCGCTCCGTGGGGATCGACTACGGGTCATTTTCCACCGGAAGACTGGCTTTCGACTACGAGCGCATGATGTCGGAAACAGGATACCCCCTGGAAGAGGTAAAAAGGATCCAGCGCGAATCTAACGTGGGGAGCACCCCCCTTATAGAACTGAAGAACCTTACCGCCCTTGTCAGGAAGATCGCCGGACCTGGACGGGGAGCAAGGATCTTCGTGAAGGATGAGGCCAACAACCCTGCCAGGTCCTTCAAGGACAGGCGGGCTTCGCTGTCGGTCCATAACGCCCTGGTGAAGGGGTACAAGGGGGTTGTGGCGGCAACGAGCGGCAACTACGGGGCAGCCGTTGCAAGCCAGGCCGCAAGGAAAAACCTTTCCTGCATAATAGTCCAGGAAGTCTTCGACAGCAGGGGTTTTGAACAGCCGGAAATAGCAGAAAAAGGACGGGCATGTGAAGCCTACGGGGCCGAGGTCCTGCAGCTTTCCGTTGGCCCGGAACTTTTCTATGTCTTCCTCCTGGTGCTTGAGGAGACAGGCTTTTTCAACGCTTCACTCTACACCCCTTTTTCCGTGGCAGGCATTGAGACGCTCGGGACCGAGATCGTGGAACAGGCCAGGGATTTGACCGGCAGGAACCCCGACGCCATTATCAGCACCCACGCGGGAGGCGGAATAACGACAGGTACGGCCAGGGGAGTTCTCAAGGCGGACAGCCCGGATACCCTTATCATCGGGGCGAGCGTGAACCTGCAGGGCCTTCACATGGCTTCCGACCGTGATTTCAACCGTAAGTCCTTCACCACGGGTCACACAGGTTTCGGCTTCCCCTTCGCCGTGTGGCCCGACCGTTCAGATGTTCCCCGGAACGCGGCCAGGGTCCTTCGTTACCTCGACCGTTACGTTACTGTGAACCAGGGTTCCGTTTTTTACATTACCGAGGCTCTTGCACAGCTCGAGGGGCTTGAGAGGGGACCAGCAGGAAACACCTCCCTTACGGCAGCTTTTTCCATTGCCCAGGAAATGAGCGAGGACAAGGTTGTTGTGGTCAACGAGACCGAATACACCGGGGCGGGAAAACACCCCTACGCCCAGCTGGCCTTCGCGAAGAAGATGGGAGTGGAGGTTTTCAGGGGAGATCCCTCCAGGGAGAAACCGGGTACAAATATTGTTGTTCCGGAAGATCCCCGGCAGATCACAGCTGGCGAAGTCGACCTGGACAGGCTGCGGGAATCCTACGTAAAGAACGCCTGTAAAAGCCTGGGGGAAGATACCCGGATAACCCCGACAGACGTTGATTTTGTATGCCAGGACTCAAGGCTGTCCCCGGAAAGGGCCGAACAGCTTTTTCGGGAGAACGGGGCAACCTTCTAGAACTGATCCTCGAGGAGAGAACCTCCGCTGAAAGGGAGAATGTCAGGATGGGATGGCGTCCCACAAGGATGGAAGTGAGTCTCGACAACCTGAGGTACAACTACCGGCTGATCAGGGACCATGTAAAGGGAACCAGGGTTATCGCGGTTGTTAAGGCCAACGCTTACAACCTGGGGATCATCCAGGCAGCATGGGCGCTAAGGGGTGCAGGGGCGGATTTCTTTGCTGTGGCAACACCGGACGAGGCCATAGAGTTGAGGGAAGGCGGCATCACAAGCCCTGTTCTTGTTCTTGGAACCTCTCCCTATTCGGTGGCCGGTGAATACGTCCGTCATGGTATAAGGGCCTCCATAACCGACCCGGCCATGGCTAAGGCGCTTTCGGAGGAGGCAGTCAGGCAGAACAGGAAGGCCTTTGTGCACATCAAGGTAGACAGCGGCCTGGGAAGAATAGGTTTTATCCCCGGCCATACCCTGGATGTTGTTGAAGAGGTCGTTTCCCTGCCCGGTATTGAGGCCGAGGGGGTGTTCACCCATTTCGCCACCGCAGATATCGGCGATATGACCTACACCCGGGAACAGTACCGCCGTTTCATGGACTCCCTGGAGCAGCTCTCAGCGAAGGGGATCAGGTTCAGGATGCGGCACTGCTGCAACTCTGCGGCGACACTGGAGACCCCCGAGATGGCCCTGGACGCAGTAAGGCCGGGTCAGATCATTGCAGGTATTTACCCTGCCCCCGAGGTAAAACGTTCGATAATTCTGAAGTCCTGTTTTGAATTCAAGACCGCGATCGGATTGATCCGTGAACTGCCGCCAGGGACCGGGATCAGCTACGGTCTTGATTACGTTACCGAGAAGAATGAACGAATTGCCCAGTTGCCCGTCGGCTATGCCGACGGCTACTTCAGGGAACTCTGGAACAAGGGAGCTGAGGTCCTCGTTCATGGTGTCCGGTGTCCTGTAGTTGGTCGGATATGCATGGATCAGATGATGGTAAATGTTTCGTCAGTTCCAAATGCAGCCGTGGGTGACGAGGTTGTCCTTATTGGAAGTCAGGAAGGCGAAAAAATTACCATAGATGAGATTGCAGAAAAAATGGGTACTTTGACCTGTATGCCCCAGACGATGATAGGCAAAAGAGTACCAAGGATCTACATAGACAGGGCCTCGGAGGTCTTGGACTACCCGGTTTAATTTGTGATATCATTTCAGGTGTTTCATGTTCTAAAGAGGCAAGAAGAAGGAGGTCGAATGAATGCTCCCGATAGTCAACACCAGGGCCTGGAGATACCTCGGCATTTTGCAGAAGATCATCATGATAATTTCCTCCATGGCCATCCTGACCCTGGTCCTGGTACAGGTGCTTCTGAGGTATGTTTTCGTAATGCCCCTGATGGGCGTCGAAGAGATAGCCACCATGGTAGGTTTCTGGCTCTATTTCATGGGCGCTTCCTGGGGGACTGCCGACAGGACCCATATCAAGGCAGATCTTATGCAGGCAGCGATCAAGGATCCCAAAAAGCTTATATGGGTAAAGGTTCTCACATCGGTATTCTGCGTAATTCTTTCAGGCATGATGATCTACTGGGGATGGGGATACACTGTATGGGGCTACACCAGGATGCAGCTCTCCCCGACCCTCATGATCCCCATGATCTACTCCCAGGTCAGTATCTTCATTGGCGCCATCCTCATGTTCTTCTACTTCGGGGTTGAACTCACTGATTATTTCCTGCAGGCCATAGGGAAGATACCGATGGATACCCCCGGTGATGATTCCTGCCAGCCTGTTGATGCTCCGGTGATAGCAGATGCGAAGTAATTTTAAAAGCACCAGTACGGGGAGTGGTAAAGAATGGTAATCGCGATCAACCTCGCCCTTCTTATAGGACTTATTGTCCTAGGCCTGCCGGTTCCCTTCTGCTTCATGACGGCAGCAATATACATGGGGATCGTCTACGATTTCAGCTTCTCCTTCCTGCTGCCAAGCGGATATTACGCCCTTAACTCGCTGACCCTCCTGTCGGTGCCATTCTTTATCATGGCCGGGGCGCTGATGTCCTCATCGGGCATTGCGGAACGTCTTACCGACTTTGCCCAGGCATTCCTCGGACGCATGAGGGGAGGCATGGGGGCGGCCACAATAGTGGCCTGTGCGATTTTCGGGGCCATTTCCGGGACCTGCTCCTCGGCTGTGGCGTGCATCGGCGGGATAATGATCCCGCGGCTGGAAAAACTCGGCTACCCGAGGTATTACTCTGTGGCCATGGTGGGCTGTGCATCGGTTCTTGGCCAGCTGATACCCCCCAGCGTCCCCATGATCCTCTATGCCTGGGTCACGCAGCAATCCGTGGCCGCATGTTTCCTGGCAACGGTCATCCCCGGGATCCTTACGACTATATTGATGTGCGTTGTCAACTGGTTCGAGGTAAGGAGGATGGGGACAGTACAGGTGGAACCCCAGATCCCGTTCTCCCAGAAAATACAGGTCATAGGCAAAGCCACAAGGCACGGCATCTGGAGCCTCCTCATGCCCGTCATCATTCTGGGGGGCATATACGGTGGTATCACTACCCCGACCGAATCTGCTGCCATAGCCGTGTTCTACGCCATCGTGGTCGGATTCCTCATCCACAAGGAACTAACCCCAAAGGTTCTAGGTCAGGCATTGGTCAACTCCTCTACGACTACTGGTGTATGCGTCCTCATGCTCTTTTTCGTTTCCATCCTGGCCAAGGTCTACACCATGCAGCGTATCCCCCAGCAGCTGGCGGAATTCATGATGACCATCTCCAACAACCCGATCGTGTTGCTTCTGCTGGTCAACCTCTTCCTGATAATCATAGGAATGATGATGGACGACTTCAGCGGGACCATGCTTTCGGCGCCTCTGCTTCTTCCACTTATGGTGACAATAGGTGTCCATCCTGTTCATTTCGCCGCCATTATGGGGACCAACCTGGGCCTTGGGAACGTAACGCCGCCATGTGCCCCGATACTTTTCCTTGCGGGCCGCATTGGGGGAGCATCGGTTGATGAGTACTTCAAGCCGGCCCTCAAGTTCATGATCTTTGCACAGGTCCCGGTGATCATCATGACCACTTACATTCCGGGGCTTTCGATGTGGCTTCCGCGTCTGGTAATGGGGATCAAGTAAACGCAACAGGCTTAAGTCATCCTTTTTTCCAGTTACCCTGAAAGGGGGTGGCAGGATCCGGGGAAGAGAAGAATCCGCTTCAGGAGCAATATTGCACGAGTAAGGCAAAGGCAGAGAAGGACTTGAAAGCTCCTTTTTCTGTATCATTCAAGGAGGTGCTTTAGATGAGGAAGGTTTTAGCTCTTGTTCTTGTAGTGGTCCTGGTGCTTGCCTTCGGCGCGGCAGCCTCGGCAGCACCCAAATGGACCTTCAAGATGGGTCACGCTAATCCCGCCGGGACGCCCTACGATCAGTCAGCCCATAAATTTGCGGAACTTGTAGAGCAGAAGACCAACGGCCAGGTCAAGATCAACATCTTCCCCAATAATCAGCTGGGAGACTGGACCGAGACCTTCGAACTCATCTCCCGCGGAGTGGTCGAGATGGGCTTCCAGATCGCCAACGCCCAGTATGACCCGAAGCTGAACTTCGCCTACTACATGCCCTACGTTGTCCGAAGCATCGAAGAGGGAAAGAAAGCCTACTCTCCCGGAGGATGGGCTTTTGACATCATTAAGGGCCTCTGGGGCGGACATGGCATTCAGCCCCTTGCAGTATGGCCGATCGGCATGGCGGGAGTTTCGTTGAAATCCATGCCCCCGTCCCCGGGCGACCCCAATGTTCCCAAGAACATGAAGGTCCGCGTAATGCCTCTCGTTGCCTGTTCCATGACCTACGAGGCTCTCGGCTACATAGCCACACCGATACCCTATGCCGAAGTCTACAGCGGTATCCAGACAGGTATTGTTGACGGACAGATGGGAGGCCCTCCCTTCCAGGCATGGTCCTTCCGCGATGTCAACAGCGTATGGATCCAGTACAACGACTACTTCGAACAGCACTGGGTCGTTATAAACCAGGACATCTGGAAAAAGCTTCCCGCAGATGTCCAGGCTGCTATACAGGAAGCAGCCAACGAAGCATCGGCCATCAGGTGGGGCCAGGTCGAGACGGAAGATGCAGATTACAGAAAGATCCTCAAGGACGAGTTCGGCTGGGATATCGTCATGCTAACCGATGCAGAACTCGATGCCTGCGCAGACAAGGTCAGAAGGGAAGTATGGCCAAAACTCAAGGAACTTCTTGGAGATGATCTTTACACTGAAGTTCGTCTCAATTCGATGATCGACTAACCCGGCCTGCTTGAGAGGCTGAAAAGCTGTCTGTAGTCAGGACGAGGGGCGGGAGGTTACTCCCGCCCCCCTTTTCTGAAATACGAAATTCCCTAAAAGGGATAAATGCGCCTCTGGGGTGATCTGTAATGGAAAGAACCAGGCTTTTCATCAATTGCCGCGTGAAGACCATGTGTCCTTCCTCGCCGGAAGCCGAAGCCTTTCTGCTTTGCGGAGACAGGATAGAGGCGGTCGGGACGGCTGAAGATCTTCTAAGGCACCCAATGGCGGTACGTGTTGAACAGGAGGATCTTGGCGGCCGCAGGGTGATACCGGGAATTATCGACGGGCACCTTCATTTCCAGGCCTGGTCGGAGAGCAAAAAGGCCGTGGACCTTTCGGGCTGCCGTTCCATCACTGAGGCAGTTGAAAAACTCTCCGCCAGGGCTTCACAACTTATGCCGAATGAGTGGGTCCGGGGAATGCACTTCGATCATACCCGCTTTACCGAGAACCGGCTTCCTGACAGGTCGGATCTTGACGCAATAAGGAACCCTGTCCTGCTGACGCGGATCTGCTACCATGCCCACTGCGCCAACTCAAGGGCCCTTGAACTGGCCGGGATAACGGAGATGGAAGATCTTCCGGGCGGTATCCAGGTCGACGGCGCGGGAAGGCCGACGGGTGTGGTTCTGGAGAGTGGAGCCGATATCCTTTTTGAAGCCTTCCGGAAGGACACCCCCGCAGGGGATGATTATCTTGAAGGACTTATCGACTGTATGAGGGAGATGGCTTCCTACGGGGTGACGTCGATCAATCCAACCTCGGCGAAACACCTGGGGGTGCAGGAATCCTTCGGTCCATACCAGGAACTCAGACGGCGGGGTTCGCTTTTGCAGAGGGTGACCATCCATTTCAACGATCTTCCTCCTTTTGGGATATCATCATTCCTGGGTGACGAAATGATCCGGTTCGGAGGCCTGAAGCTGTTTGCCGACGGCGGTTTCTGCGCCAGGACGGGTGCCATGTCATTCGATTACAGGGGGATGCCTGGCTACCGCGGCGATCTCAACTACGACCCTGCCGTTTTTGCGGGGATCATCCTTGAAGCACAGAGACAGGGGGTCCAGGTATCGGTACACACCATTGGGGACAGGGCAATGGACATGGTCCTCGATTCTTTCGAAGGAGCCATGAAGGCTTTCCCCAGAACATGGCTGAGGCACAGGATAATTCACTGCTACATAGTAAGACCTGAACAGGCCACGCGAATGGCTTCTCTCGGGGTGATCGCGGAAGTGCAGCCAGGCTTCATTGCCGATGAGATAGACATTGCCGAGTCGGGTATACCTGAGGAGATGCTTCCGATCTCCTATGCCTGGAGATCTCTTATGGAAGCAGGGGTACTGGTAGCCGGAAGCTCCGACTGCCCGGCGGCCTCGCCAAACCCATGGGTGGGGATCGATGCTGCTGTCAACAGGGTCAGGGGATGGGACCGGACCCCTGCCGGGGGATGGTTCCCTGACCAGAAGCTAACCCTGGATGAAACGATCGCTCTTTTTACCCGTAATTCGGCCGTTTCACTGGGGATGGGGGGAATGATCGGGACAATTGAGCCCGGTAAACTGGCCGATCTTGTCGTTCTGGAGGATGATCCCTGGAGCATGCCGGCCGATGATCTGACCGGCGTCCGTGTTGCCGCCACGTTCAGGGGCGGCGAGTGCATTTACGGTAATATCTGAGAACAGGGAGGGGAATGAACATGGAACAGTTCGATACGGGCAGCATGACCTCACGGGAGGTCGTGCCAGGGGTTCACGGCAAATTCGTCCACTCCCCGGGCATGACCATGGCCTGGTGGCTGATCGAGGAAGGGGCCCAGCTTCCGGAGCACTCCCACGAGCATGAGCAGGTGGTCAACGTGGTCGAGGGGACACTCGAGATATCCTCCGGGGGGAAGAAGTGGACCCTGGGTCCGGGGTCGGTCCTTGTCATTCCTTCTGGTGTTCCCCATCTTGCCCGCGGCGTGACGCAATGCCGCGTTATAGACGCCTTCTGCCCGGCCAGGGAGGATTACAAATAATTCAGTAACTCGTGACTCGTGACTCGTAACTCGTGACTCGTGACTAGTGACTCGTGACTCGTGACTAGTGACTCGTGACTCGGAAACCGTAGAACAAAGGCGTAACTCGTAACTCGTGACTAGTGACTCGAAAACCGTAAAACAAAGGCGTGACTCGGAAGCGCAAGGGGAGATTTTTTTGGACGAGATAAACTTTGTGACCCTGATACCCTATGTTTTCGTAACAACCTTTACGCCTGGTCCCAACAATATTAGCTGCGCGGCCAGCGCGGCCCGATGGGGCATGAACAGGACCTGGGGTTATATGCTGGGGATCGTTTCCGGCTTCTTCGTAATAATGCTGCTCGCGGGGGCTTTCTCGGGTGCATTGATCGGTGTCCTCCCCTGGCTGCAGGGTTACATGAGATGGGTTGGCGCAGCCTACATTCTCTGGCTTGCCTGGGGCATTGCAGGCAGCAAAGGGCATGGAGGCATTAGCGCCAACGGACCCATGAGGGGCTTCGCCAAAGGGTTCGTTCTTCAATTCGTCAACCCCAAGGCTATACTGTACTCCGTGACGCTTTACACCGCTTTCCTTGGCTCTATTCTCGCCCGCCCGCTTCCGGTGTTTTTGTCCGCAGCACTGCTGGCAGCTATAGGCTTTTCCTCCATACTGGTCTGGGCTGTCTTCGGTCTCGGGATCGAACGTGTTCTCCGGAACCCCCTTCACAGCCGGATCGTCAACCTTGGTTTTTCCCTTATGCTTGTCTGGACGGCGGCCAGGGTGGCCGGGCTCCTGTAGCGACTGGCCTGTCCATCGTCTTTGTGATCCCCCTTATCCTTGACTGAAAACCGCTTTGCCCTGACAATATGATGTGTATTGTCAGGGATGGCGGGCTGTTCCAGCGACAGCCCCCAAGGGGGGTCCATGACAAAAACAGAAAACGTCGTTCTTGAACTCGAAGAGAGCCGGATCGTTATTCCAGTAGACCGGCGGCTTCGAAAGATTTATCTTGAGTTCAGCTCAAGATGCAACCTGAACTGTCCCAT
Source organism: uncultured Synergistaceae bacterium (assembly GCA_964486375.1). GTDB lineage: Bacteria > Synergistota > Synergistia > Synergistales > Thermovirgaceae > UBA4066. The sequence goes on from CAZAMZ010000017.1 coordinate 11,049, forward strand.
GTGCTTCCGCGAATCCTGGACAGAACCCCAGGGCGACATGGACTGGGAACTGTTCAACAGGCTTGTGTCGGACCTGGATCAATTTCCCGTCCTTGAAACGCTGCACTTCCTCGGTATTGGGGAACCCTTCTGTCACCCCCGCCTTATAGACGCCGTAAAGACCATCAAGGCAATGAACAAACGGGTGAGAATAACTACCAACGCCACCCTGCTTGACTCACCTGCTGCTGAAGCCCTGGTAAAAGCCGGGGCGGATATCGTCGACCTTTCCGTTGAGGCGGAGAACGTTCCCTGGCCTGGAAGGGCCAACAGCCTAGACTCCCTTGTCTCTGCTGCGGAAGAGCTCCAGCGGGCACGAAAGACGGCCGGAACGGGCGCCTGCGAGACAAGGATAGCGCTGGTGGTCACCCGTTCAAACATTACACAGATCCCCGACATTGTTCAGGCCCTCCACGGAAAGGGGATAAGCGCGGCTTCGGTCAGCAACCTGCTCCCGACAGACCTCGCGGCTGACGCGAACAGGCTCTACCCCCTTTCGCTGGAAGAGGAGGTTGCCGTCCGTTCGAGGCTCTACACCCGGTTCCAGCACGCCGGTATTAAACCCGAACTCCCCAGGTTCGCACTGTCCACTGAGCGTCACTGCAACTTCGTAAGATCCGAATCCTGTTTTATACGGTGGGACGGGTCTGTAGCACCCTGCCTGAGACTCTGTCACGGTTACAGCGAGGTGGTTCTCGGAAGGGAGAAAGAGGTTGTTCCCTGGTTCTTCGGCGACCTGAAGAAGCAAAGGCTTTCGGAGGTATGGGACGATCCCGGGTATGTCTCGTTCAGGTGGAGGCTCCGCCGGGCGCTATATGCTTCCTGCCTGGACTGCAACCTTTTGAGGTCATGCGAGTATGCCAAGACGACCGAAAGCGATTGCTGGGGGGATTCCCCCGGATGCAGTGATTGCCTATGGGACAGGAACCTGATCAGGTGTCCATGAGGATGACGTTTACCAGGTCAATGACAGGGGGGTGGTGGTGAGGGATTTCTCTGGAGAGTAAGGTCCGCAAGACAATGAGAATAGAGAGATCAGGGAGCGCTTCACGCCAGTGAAGAACAGTAAGTTCAATATAGAGAGGAGAAAAGAACATGGAAAAACTGAAAATGCTTCGTGTTAACCTGACCGAGGGAACGGTAAAGCAGGAACCTCTCAACAAGGAGTGGGTTAAGCAGTACATCGGGGGCCGCGGGTACGGGACCAAACTCCTATTCGAGGAACTGAAACCCGGGACAGATCCCCTTTCAGAGGACAACAAACTCATTTTTGCCAACGGGCCTCTCACAGGATCAAATGTCCCCACTGGTGGAAGATACATGGTGGTTACAAAGAGCCCGCTCACCGGTTTCATCGCCTCGAGCAACTCGGGGGGATACTGGGGTGCCGAACTCGCCAGGGCAGGATACATGATCCTCCTGTTCGAGGGCAAGGCAAAGAAACCCGTCTACCTCTGGATCAAGGATGACAAGGCCGAACTGCGTGATGCGTCTTCACTCTGGGGGAAGGATACCCATGTTACGACCGATGCCCTGATCAAAGAAGCGGGGGATCCCAAGGCCAGGGTGGCCTGCATTGGGCCCGCTGGCGAGAAATTGTCCAGAATAGCTTGCATAATCAACGACAAGCACCGTGCGGCAGGCAGGAGCGGCGTGGGCGCCGTCATGGGCTCAAAGAACCTCAAGGCCATTGTCGTGCGTGGAAGCGGCACCTTCAAGGCGGCCAACCCCGAGGGGCTGAAGGAGACCCTCAGGGGAGCCATGCAGAAGATCAAGGAGAACGGGGTAACCGGTGAAGGACTTCCGACCTACGGAACGGCAGTCCTTGTCAACATACTCAACCAGCTGGGGAGCTACCCCTACAAAAACTTCCTTGAAGCCCAGAACGAAGGGGCCGAGAAACACTCCGGCGAAAGGCTTGCAGAGACCTTCCTCACCGGCAGGACAAACTGCTTTGCCTGTCCTATCGGATGCGGGAGGGAGACAGCCCTTGAGGACAAGAAAGGTGAAGGTCCCGAGTATGAGACGCTCTGGGCCCTTGGGAGCAACTGCGGGGTCAACGACCTGGAGCCGATAATCCGGGCCAACTACCTCTGCAACGAACTGGGTCTCGACACTATCAGCGCCGGGGGGACAATATCCGCGGCGATGGAACTTTTTGAGAAAGGCTACATCAAGGAGGAGGAACTGGGGGTCGGCCCTGAACTCAGGTTTGGTTCCGGGGAGGCTCTTGTCTACTGGACCGAGAAGATGGGCAAGGTGGAGGGCCTGGGAGAGAAGCTGGCCCAGGGGAGCTACAGGCTGAGCGAATCCTACGGCCACCCCGAGTTCTCCATTACCGTCAAGAAGCAGGAACTCCCCGCCTACGATCCGCGCGGGATCCAGGGGATAGGACTTACCTACGCGGTCAGCAACCGTGGGGCCTGTCACGTGAGGGGCTACCTGATCTCCCCGGAGGTTCTCGGCATCCCCGAGAAGCTCGATCCGTGGGAAACGGAGGGGAAAGCCCAGTGGGGCAAGATATTCCACGATCTTACGGCCGCCATCGACTCTTCGGGGGTATGCCTCTTCACATCCTTTGCCCTCGGCGCCGATGACTATGCCGACATGATCAGGAACGGAGCGGGAATAGAACTTAATGCCGAAAGCCTTCTGGAGGCAGGGGACAGGATCTGGACCCTGGAGCGGCTCTTCAACCTCAGGGAG
>CAZAMZ010000018.1:0-13644 GCA_964486375.1 uncultured Synergistaceae bacterium
CCTCAAGGGCAAGAACGCTGGCTCCGGTGGCACCGTACTTGATAACCTTGTTTCCGCCGGCGTTCTCGGCGACATTCCCTCCGATAAAAGAAGCATCGCCGCTGCAGGGGTCTCCAACGTATTCAAGGCCATGAACCGAGGCAGCTGCCTGTATCTCGGCAGTGACGACACCAGGCTCGGCAGTGATAGTAAGGTTTTCCAGGTCTACCTCCAGTATCCGGTTCATTCTGTCAAAGGCCATTACAATACCACCGAAGGCCGGCACTGCGCCGCCGGAAAGGCCGGTCCCGGCTCCGCGGGGTGTCACAGGGATCCTGTGGGTATCGGCATAAGCAAGAACTGCCGATACATCATCGGTGCTCTCGGGGAAAACAAGGGCCTCGGCCCGATATTCCCTGTCCCAGAATTGCAGGCCTACCTCGTCCCTCGAGTAGGAGACGAGTTTCTCAGGATCAGAGGCCACCTTGTGGGAGCCTATGAGGCGTTCAAGATCCTTCAGGTTCTCTGTCCCTAAAGGGGAATAGTTTGTCATCTCGAGTCCCCCTTCCTGTCTGCCAGGGCCCTGATCAGCCGTGGGACAATGTCGAAGAGATCACCGCAGAGCCCGATATCCGCAACCCGGAATATCGGGGCCTCAGGATCCTTGTTGATAGCGACTATATACCCTGCCGTCTGCATGCCCGCAAGGTGCTGCACTGTACCCGATATTCCTACGGCAAAATATACTTTCGGGGCTACTACCTTGCCGCTGAGACCAACCTGGTGGGGATACCCTATCCACTTGTGATCCACGGCCGCCCTGCTCGCTCCGACACCACCGTCGAGGAGTTCGGCCAGTTCCCTCAGGAGCCAGAAGTTCTCCGATTTTTTCATGCCTTTGCCTCCCGAGACGATGACGTCCCGGTCCTGGATGTTCACATCTTCCCCGCGAACTCCTTCAAGTCCAAGGGCAACAACACGGCTTTCAAAACAACTGTCGGGCAGGGACATCCATGTGACCGAACCTCTCCTTCCCGGATCGGGATCCGGGATAACGAAAGTGCGGGGCCTTACAGTTGCCATTTGCGGACGGTGTTCAGGCGTTCTGATCGTGGCCATGATATTTCCGCCAATGGCAGGACGGGTCTGGAGTAACTGACCCGTTCCAGGATCGATCTCCAGGCCTGTACAATCAGCCGTAAGGCCCGTTCCCAGCATGGCGGCAACTGCAGGCATGACAGTTCTCCCTGAAGTTGTTGCAGGAGCAAGCACAATATCCGGCTCCAGGTCTTTGATGGCCCTGTAAAGGATCCTGGATTGCACCTCCTGGTCGAAAAGACCGAGGCGGCTGTCCCCGGCGCACAAAACCCGGTCGGCACCATAGGATACAAGGCTCTCCGGGTTCACATCGATATCTGAATACATAAGCAGCACAGAAACCTCTGCCCCCAGGTCATCAGCAAGCAGACGAGCTTTTGAGGTTAATTCAAATGCCGCCTGATGCAGTCGACCTGACCTTACCTCCCCAAGGACAAGGATGCCTTTCGAGGGGTTATCCCTTTTCATGACATCCCCGCCTTTCCTGTTACGCCCAGCCTTTCAAGATCCCCGACAAGTTCCCCTATGCCCTTTTCGATCTCTTCAGTCCTGAAGAGCCTGGGTTTCCTCGCGATCTGCGGGTGGAATATCCTGACGACCCTGGTGGGAGAACCCTTTAGCCCGGTATCCTCAGGGGAAAGTTCAAGAACATCCAGGCTCCAGACCGGAAGTTCTGCCCTTCGGGCAGCTTTCTTTCCGGAAAGGGTCGGCATTGAAGGTTCGTTGATATCCCTGAGCACCGTCAGAAGGCAGGGAAGGGGCAATCTTTGTCTTTCGATACCGTCCTCGACGGTCCGGCTTACCACAACGGAGACGGTCCCTTCATGATCAATCCCGCTTACATAGGTACTGAAAGGAATATCAAGCATGACGGCCACTTCCGGTCCGACCTGCCCCGTCTCCCCATCGGTCGCCTTTTCCCCGGCAAGGATGATGTCATAGGGGCCGGTCTTATCTATGACCGCTGCAAGGGTTCTTGCCGTAGCCCATGTATCCGATGCTGCAAAGCGGGTATCACTCAGGAAGATCACCTCATCGGCCCCGAGGGCCAGAGCCTCTCTGAGGGCCGACTCCGCCTGTGGCGGTCCCATGGAAATTGCCGTCACGCCTCCCCCCATTGCTGTCCTGATATCAAGCCCCTGCTGGAGGGCATGAAGATCGAGGGGGTTGATTATTGCACCTACCCCCTCGCGGATCATGGTGCCGGTGCCTTCGTCCATGCGGACATCATCGGAATCCGGTACCTGTTTTATGAGAACTGCGATCTTCACTGCTTCACCTCCTTTTCAGTCATCAAGAATATCAAAAAACCGGTCCCCCCGCCTGGAAGAACCGGAATTGTCTGAGGTAACCTGAATTAATGGCGTGCCCGTCGGGATTTGAACCCGAGACCTTTGGCTCCGGAGGCCAACGCTCTATCCAGCTGAGCTACGGACACGCATCTGCGGCGCCTAGGGTACCGCCCGGAACATATGGTTGTCAAGTATATCTGTGACGTGTAACCCGTTACGCGTCACGAGTTACGCATCTACCTTCTGAACGAAACTATAGTCACCCCGTATCCGCCTTCACCTGCATTGCCGAGCCTGTAGCCGGTAACGTAGGGAAGCCTGCTGCAAAGGGAGTGCACGGTCCTCCTGAGAATACCCTCGCCCCTGCCATGGATTATGACGACCTCGCCGTACCCGGCTCGAAAGGCCCTGTCGAGGTAGGTTTCAACTTCGGGAATGGCTTCGTCGACGGTCATTCCTCTCACCATGATCGACGAAGGCACTCCTCTCGGGGTGGGAAGTTGTACTGCCGATCCCTTTTCCCTGGATTTTTCCGCGGGCTTCCCTTTTACCCTTGTCAGGTTCTTCAGGGGGACTTCAATTTTCATCACGCCTGCCGCTACAACGGCCTGTTCCCCCTTAAGGGTCTCGACAATGCCCTTAGCCTCCGTACCGAAAATACTGACGGTGTCTCCGACTGACGGAAGACCATCTCTCTCCGAACTCTTTCTCGCAAGGATCTCTTCCCGCCTGGTGATATCCTCCCTTATGCCGGATACGGTCTTTTTGCCCTTTTCGAATTCCTTTCTCGCCGCGGATTCGGCTGCCTTTTCCAGGTTCCTGAGCATTTCCTTTGCGGTCTTCTCGGCTTCATCGAGGACAGAAAGGGCTTTCCTGTCAGCTGTGGCAAGGATCTTTTCCTGTCTCCGGGATATACCGTCCAGTTTCTCCTCAAGTGATCTTTTCAGGGCCGCCAGTTTTCTTTTCTCTTCCGTCATGGTCTTTCCTGCTCTTTCCAGCTCTGCCTGCTTGTCGAACAGTTCTGCCATCAATTCCTCGGCCGACCTGCTGTCACCTGAAAGATGATCCCTGGCCGAGTCAACTACCCCCTCGGGCATCCCCAGACGCCGTGCTATCATGAGGGCGTTGCTTTTTCCGGGAACACCCATTAGAAGCCGGTAAGCAGGGGCAAAGCTATCCGGATCGAATTCCATGCCGGCCGTCTCCACGCCGGGGGTGCTGACGGCATAGCGCTTGATGGGGTTATGATGAGTAGTCGCAAGGACCAGGGACCCTTTTTGCCGGAAAAATTCAAGAATGGCAATTCCCAGGGCGGCACCTTCCTGCGGGTCGGTACCTGCGCCAAGTTCATCCAGGAGGACAAGGCTGTTCCTGCCCGCATTTCCCATCATGGCAACTATCCTTCCAACGTGGGAACTGAAGGTGGAAAGGCTCTGTTCTATGCCCTGTTCATCACCTATATCGGCTGCCATGTAGTCGATCCAGCCGACCCGGGACCCCTCTGAAGCGGGTATCGGAAATCCGCTGAGAGAAAGGAAAACCGCTATGGCGACAGATTTCAGGGCAACTGTCTTTCCTCCGGTATTGGGACCCGTTATAACCAGTTGCCGGAATCTCTCACCGCAATGGATATCTATGGGGACGCACTCTTTGCCTATCAGGGGGTTGCGAAGATCCTGGAAACGGAGCCGGGATTTTTCATCGATGTCAGGAAGGATCCAGCGATGCTCAGCGATGATCCTCGAACACGCATGCAGAACATCCAGGCGCGCGAGGGCAGCCTCGATATCGAGAATATGGGATTCCTTCTCGAGGAGCATTGACGTAAGGGCGGAAAGGATCCTTCTTTCCTCCCGTGACTCTTCTCCGCGGAGGATCTCGATCCTGTTGTTGAGGACTACTATCTCGCGGGGTTCCATGTAGACTCCCTTGCCGGATGCCGTCCTGTCAATGACTATTCCTTCGAACCTCCCGGAATCCTCGATCTTTACCAGGAGGGAAAACCTTCCTTTCCTGAAATGCACCACCCTGTCCTGGAGCATGGAAGCGATGGCGGGGTTTGAGGATAGTTCCGAAGATCTGGTCCTGGCTCTTCCGGCACTCTCCCTGATGGAGCGCCTGGTCCTTTCGAGGTCGGGAGAAGCGTGGTCATAAAGAACGCCGTCATCGGATACGACCTGGAGCCTCTCCAGTTCGACGCCCAGATCCCTTATGCCTTCGGAGATCTTTTCTATCCCGGGGATCTCCGTCCGTGCGTCCCGGACGGCTTCTCTCAACCTGGTTGCAAGCCCGATCATGGTCTTGAAAAGGAGGAGTTCATCACCCGTAAGGAGGGCGGTTTCCCTGGCGTTTTCCAGAAGATGTCCTACCGGCTTGAGAGCGCTGTCCCAGGGCAGGTCTCCCCGGATGTCGCAATGACGGATGTAGGACCTCAGGATATCCTGCCTCTCCATGGCTTCCTTGCGGAATGCCGCCGGAAGGGCATTTCTTACTGCATTCCTTCCGGCTTCCCATCTTGTCTCCCTGGAGATCCTCTCAAGAACTCCCGGGATCTCTACAATATCAGCTGTTCCCGGCCCTATCCTCAATTTTCAGAGACCACATCCTTGAGGTCGCCGCTCTCATCCTGGGGAGGACTTTTCCATGGAAGGGATTCAGGATCGAGAATACGGATATTCGAAAGACCTCTTTGAACGGCGGGCCATGATCCGGCGGCAAATCTCATGGCAAAGCTTTCATTCATCCAGTATGGAGAAATGACGGAGGATATGGACATGAGGCCGACGTAGAGGATCATAAGCAATGCGAAGGCTTTTACGGCCCCGGCAACTATGCCGAGCCCCCGGTCGATCCCGGAAAGGTTGGTGAACCTGAGAAATGCCTTGACGACACGGCCTGCATATACACCGGCTACAAGGACTGCTATGTATATGATCACAAGGGAGACGGCCTGGGTAGCGCCGGGCTGGAGGGGTATAAAGGGCGACAAAAGGGAAGACACCCCTGAAGACAGCTTCCAGGCCAAAAGGAAACCTCCAATGGTGGCCAGAAGGGATATGGCCTCGCCGGAAAATCCCCTCGAGGCACCCTTGATGCAGAAGGTCACCAGTATCAGGACGAACAGGAGGTCAGCTCCGACTGCCAGAGTCAATAAGGCCCACTCTCCCCTATCAGTTCCTTCATGCGGCTTTCGGCAGACTCGATCGAGAACGCCAGCTTGAAACATGCAAGCAGCAGCCTTTCGTCCTGTTCCATTGAGGTGTCCAGTCCTGCAAGGCTCTCCTTTGCGATCTGAAGCACCCTCTCGAAACGGGATTCTTCAAGCCTGGTAAGCATAGGGTAGCTCTTTTTGCCTAGAGTAACGAAAACACGGCGCGGTTCATCGGGCAAGTGGGAACCTCCTCTCTCCTCAGAACCTGTCCGTCAGTTCACCCTGGTGGGTGTCCTTGCCGAACTGGAAAAGGTCGCCGGCAGGTTCGTCTTCCCGGCTTTCTTCGGGAAGGGAGGCCTCAGGGCAGGGTCCCTCTTCCGGGGATCCTTCGCAAATGCCGCAGGAGGATTTCATCTTTTCAAGAAGGACAGACAACCTGTGTTGAGTGATCTCCCTCTCCTCTGCCAGATGGGCAGCCTCCCTTTCCTTTTCGGCGACGACTCCCTGAAGGACCTTCATCTCTTCCGCCATACGATCCTTTTCTTCCCTCAGGGTTGATATTGTCTCCGAGATCCTGTCGATAAGATTTTCCAGGTTTTCAATATGATCCAGCACTGTCTGTCCCCTCCCCTTTTCTATCTCAGTTTGATGCCCTTTTCGGTCAGAAGCGCCCTCAGTTTATCGTGTATTTCGTCTACATCCTCATCCCTCAGGGTTTTTTCAGGATCACGGTATGCAAGGGAGAAGGCAAGGCTCCTCTTCCCCTCAGGTATACCCTTTCCGGTATACACATCGAAAAGCCTGACGTTCTCAAGCAATGGTCCAGCCAGGTCCCTGATCGATCTTAGTATATCCGCAGCACAGACTCCCTCTTCAGCAAACAGGGAAATATCCCGGTAAACTGGAGGGTATTTCCGTATCTCACCGAAAACGGCCCTGCCGCCTGTTATCAGTGGTTCCATTTCCAGTTCGAAGAGGTACATGGGCGAAGGAAGATCGAACTCCGATTCTATCTCTGGTTTAAGTTCGAGAAGGTACCCTATGTCCCGTCCATCAACTATGGCCCTTGCCGTTTTTCCCGAATGTCCGAAGGGCTCGTGACCTGTGACCAGGCTCAGGGACTTGCCGCGGCTCGAAAAAATGGCTATCAGGTCGGATGCCACGGAATGAAGATCATCCACGGCCTGCTCCCCCCAGGGAGACCTGCTGTCCACTCCGGGGCAAACGCAGCCTCCGATCTTGAGGATCTCCTCCACTTCCTCCCCTTTCCCGAGAAAGACCATGCCCGTCTCCAGCATCCGGATCGGTCCGCGCCAGCCCGACCGGATATTCTTCAGCGCAGCCTGTATAAGGCCAGGAGCCAATGAAGTTCTCATGACCGAGATATCCACGCTCAACGGGTTGGACAAAGCCACGGGCCTTGACCTGGCATCCGGATCAGGAAACCTCAGTGAAGAGATCGAGGCCGGCGATACGAACGAATAGGTTATTACCTCGGAATATCCTCTTGCCATAGCTGTTGACCTGATCGCCCTCTCCGCCCGCATCCTGTCGGTTATATCACCGGTTGTGTGAAGTACCGGCGGAAGTGAAGGTTTGATCTTGTCGTATCCCCTTATCCTTGCCACCTCCTCGACAAGATCTTCTTCGATGGAAATGTCAGGCCGGGATGAAGGAATTGAAAATACCCTTCTGGCCGGGTCTCTGTCGATCGTGGATATATCCAGCCGGCGGAGTATTTCCGTCGCCATATCAAGGTCGCCTGTTCTTATGATCTTTTCAAGGATCCCCGATGAAAGCGGAACTCTCCTGGAGCCGGCACCGGGATCCCCTGAACAGACCCATCCCCCGTAAACACCTGCCCCCCATGAGACCATAAGGTCCATTGCTATGGCCAGGGCAGGTTCAACCTTGAAGGGGTCGACAAAACGGGAGAACCTGTAGGCAGCCTCGCTGGGGAGTCCCAGTTTTCTTGAAGTCCGGCTGATCCTTATGCTCTGGAAGTTGGCTGATTCCAGCAGGACCCTCGAGGTTTTGTCGCTGATCTCGCTTTCTTCGCCACCCATGACACCTGCCAGTCCTATTGGTTTACCTCCGCTCGTTATCAGAAGGTCCGTTTCCTCAAGGATCCTGGTCTTGCCGTCAAGGGTGAGGATCATCTCGCCCTTCCTGGCCGAACGTACGGTGATCTCCCTGTCCGGGAGCGCTGCAGAGTCAAAGGCATGCAATGGCTGACCCATCAGGAGCATGACAATGTTCGTTGCGTCAACAATGTTCGAGATAGGCCTCATCCCGGAAAGAAGGAGCCGGACCCTTGCAGTCACCGGCGACGGCTTGATCTTTACATTGTCAATAGCGCCGACGGCATAGAAAGGGCAGTCCGGGTCTTCCAGGGTGACGCCCCTGAAATCATCAAGTTTTTCCATCCTGGGTGGGATGACCGGAGAAACTGGTTTCAACACGGCTTCAGGGAAAACCGCCGAAACTTCCCTGGCAATGCCGACCATACTCAGCAGGTCGCCCCTGTTTGGAGTTATGGATACTTCAAGAACAGTGTCGTCAAGTCCGATGGCTTTTCTGACATCCTCACCGGGGAGGGTCCCGGGATCCAGGCGCAATATCCCGAACTCGTCAGCTATCTCCGGCAAGCCTATCTCCTCGGCAGAGAGCACCATGCCTTCGCTTGCTACGCCGTCGAAATCCCTCGCCGTTATCTCCGTGCCGTCGGCAAGGATGCTCCCGGGAGGTCCCCAGGGGACGATATCCCCTTCATGGAGGTTCCTGGCGGCCGTAATGCACAAGGCTTTTCTGCCCCCGGAGGCATCGATCCCCAGAACAAGCAGGTCCTGCCTTGAAGGATGGCTCTCTATGGTTTCAACTCTGGCCGTTACCGCTCCCCTGAAAAGTGGGACCGGTTCTTCCATGCCTTCGATCTCGGTGCCGGTATCGGTAAGCCTCTTTGCGAGTACACTTGCATCTGCGGGAATATCGACAAGTTCCTTGAGCCAGTTCAGGGATACGAGCATTATCTGTCCCCCCCGTTCGAGTTGAGGAAAGAGAGGTCCCCTTCAAAGAAGACCCTGAGGTCGTTGAGACCGTACTTGAGCATGGCGATGCGGTCTAGGCCCATACCCCATGCAAAACCGTTGTATCGGGAGGGATCTATGCCCCCGGCCTTCAGCACGTTGGGATGGGTCATTCCGAGACCTGAGATCTCGAGCCACCCCGAACCCTTGCAGATACGGCAGGAAGGGTTCTTGCCGGAACAGACCACGCACTCCACGTCCATTTCCAGGGAAGGTTCCGTGAACGGGAAGTAACTGCCCCTGTAGCGGGCGGCAAGGTTCCGTCCGAATATCCTGTTCGCGAAAGCTTCCAGGCATCCCATAAGGTGCGCAAGGGAGATATCCTCGTCAACAAGAAGGCCCTCGAGCTGGTGGAACATGGGCGAATGGGTCTGGTCGCTGTCCCTGCGAAAGGTTTTGCCGGGGACAATTATCCTGAGGGGAGCGCCCCATTTCCTCATGGACCTGACTTCCACGGGAGATGTGTGGGTTCTCAGAAGGAGGCCGTTCTCCAGGTAGAAGGTGTCCTGCATATCCCGTGCAGGATGGTGGGGAGGGATGTTGAGGCCTTCAAAGTTATGGAAATCATCCTCGACCTCAGGCCCGTAAGCTACTGAAAAACCCATTGAGGCAAAAATATCTATGGCCTCCTGGGTTATCTGTGCCACCGGATGGAACGCCCCCCAGGGACGTCCTCTCCCGGGCATGGTGACGTCAAGCCATTCTGATGACTCTCTCAATGCCACTTTCTGCCCTTCGCATTCTGATTCTTTTCTGGAAAGATCCTCCTCCATTCCGTTCCTTAGTTCATTGAGGATCCGGCCTGCTTCAGGTCTTTCCTCCGGAGGGAGGGTCCCCAGCCGTTTGAGAAGGGATGTAACCTCTCCCTTCCTGCCGAGAAAGCGGACCCTGATCTTGTGAATTTCAGCCGGTTTGTCCGCTGCGGCCAGTTCAGTTTCGAAAACTGAACGTATGTGTCTGACGTCTTCAGCAATGTTGCCCAATCTGTTCCCCTCCCTGCCTGTTTTCGATGACCAACGAAGGCTTTTACGGTCTCTCCCGCATTACGGGCTCATGGGGATACCCTGGATCAATTCACGGACAAAGGACCGGTATCCCTATATGATAACCTTGTACCCCTTGTCTGGTCTATCGATTTTCGGATCGATCACCAGATCAATATGACAAGGGTTCCCGCCATTATCAGTGACAGGAACCCGAGGATGATGGGCAGATCTACCCGGTGCGAACAGGGGGTTCTGAAAACTACTGTACAAGTGCCTCCCTGGCACGGTCTACAAGTTTCGCAAAGGCCGGCATATCCTGCACGGCAAGGTCGGAAAGGACCTTGCGGTTGATCTCGATGTTGGCGCACTTCAGGCCGTTCATGAATGTGCTGTAGGTCATGTCGTTCATCCTGGCCCCGGCGCTGATGCGTGTTATCCAGAGTTTCCGGAAATCCCTCTTTCTTGCCCTCCGGTCCTTGAACGCATTGGACATGGAGTGCAGATAGGCTTCCTGGGCCCTTCGGAAAACGTTCTTCTTTCTTCCGTAATAGCCCTTTGTTGCTTCAAAAAGTTTCTTTCTTTTTTGATCGCTGGCGCTTCCGCCCTTGACTCTGGGCATGACCGCTCACCTCTTTCGATTGATTATTTCCTTTGGGCAGAACCGTTAGCTATGCGTAAGGCAGAAGAGTCCTCATACGATCTTCAAGGGAAGTGGGGATGATCCCCTTCTGGCGAAGCCTGCGAAGCCTGGTGGAATTTTTCTTCCTCAGAAGATGCTTTCTTCCGCTCTTTTTGAATATGAATTTACCCGTTGCTGTTCTTGAGAACCTCTTTTTTGTCCCTGAGTGGGTCTTCATCTTTGGCATGATGTTTTTCCTCCTCTTCCCTGCAGTGGGAACCTCAGGCTGGCCTCCTTGCTCAGGCTTTACCCGGTTCCTCTTCTTTAACGGCTTCTTTTTCCACGGCACCCTCCGCCGCGGGTTTCTTGACTTTCTTCTGGGTTTGGGGAACGGGCATCAGCATCAGCCGCATGTACCGGCCCTCCATTCGGGGGGGCATATCCACTTTCCCTAACCCCTCACAATCCCTTACAACTTTGTCCAGAACTTCCCGGCCCCTGTCAAGAAAAGCCATTTCCCTTCCCCGGAAGAAAACTGCCACCTTGACCCTGTAGCCGGAAAGGAGAAAGTCCTTTACGGCGCGCACCTTGAAATTGTAGTCATGCAGGTCGATCTTGGGCCTCATCTTCATTTCTTTCACAACCTGGCCCTTGGTCTTTTTTCTAGCATCCTTCTCTCTTTTCTGCTGCTGGAACTTGTATTTGCCATAGTCAAGTATCCTGCAGACGGGAGGATCGGCCTGTCCCGAGACCTCCACAAGGTCCAGTTCCCTTTCCTCGGCTATCTTTAAAGCCTCTGCGATCGGGACCACACCGACCTTTACACCCTGGTCGTCGATAAGAAGGACTTCCTTGACCCTGATCTCCTCGTTGATGCGCGGTTCATCGCTGTTTTTAACTATAACTCGTCACCTCCAGAACAAAATTATGGCCGGACTATTCAGCCCGGCCTCAAAAACCTGACGACTCGGAAGCTCCCGGTAAATACATCGCGGGGATCCGGTCGATCTACCCTTGAACTGCCCTTACGGGCGTCGGCGGGTGGGAGGCTTGGCTCCTCTTTCTCTCTATTCCTTTTTTTCACAGCCCAACCTGACAAGGGATTCTAGCATAAAAGGACTAACCGGCGCAAGTACTTCAGGACCTTGAGGCAGGATCTGGCTGCCCTGCAAGTATCGCCTCAAGATCGGAGAAGCTCATAACGCCCAGGTCGCCTTCGGTGCGGTCCCTCACCGACAGGGTGCCATTTTCTGCCTCCCTGCCTCCCAGAACCAGCATAAAGGGTATCTTCTCCATCTGGGCATCGCGGATCTTCTTCCCCAGTTTTTCATCCCTGATATCCTTTTCTACCCTGTACCCGAGACTCGCCAGTTTCCGTTCGACCTCCAGTGCATAATCGAACTGTTCTTCCTTGACAGGAACGATCCTGACCTGGACGGGAGCAAGCCAGAATGGGAAAGCGCCTGCGTAATGCTCGATCAGGATCCCCAGAAACCTTTCGAGGCTGCCCAGTACGGTCCGGTGGATCATTACCGGCCGGTGTTCCTTGCCGTCGGGGCCGATATAGGTCATGTCGAACTTTTCCGGCATCTGGAAATCGAGCTGTATTGTTCCGCACTGCCAGGTCCGGCCGATACAGTCCTCAAGGTGGAAATCGATCTTGGGTCCGTAGAACGCGCCGTCTCCAGGGTTTACCCTGAACTCGCTTCCGAAATCCTCCAGTGCCTCCTGGAGGGCCTTCTCGGCTTTCTCCCACATTACAGGGTCACCCATTGCCTTTTCCGGCCTGGTTGACAACTCCACCCTGTAGGGGAATCCGAAGACATCCTTGTATATGAACCTCACCAGGTCCATGATTCCGATGATCTCCTGCTTGATCTGTTCGGGTGTCACGTAGAGGTGGGCATCGTCCTGGGTAAAGGACCTCACCCGCATCAGGCCGTGAAGCACACCTGAACGCTCATGGCGGTGAACTGTTCCCAGTTCCGCGATCCTCATCGGGAATTCGCGGTAGCTCCTTATCCTGTTCTTGTAGACCAGGATACCCCCGGGGCAGTTCATTGGTTTCACCGCAAAGGGCCGCTCGTCTATCTCCGTGAAGTACATGTTCTCACGGTAGTGGTCCCAGTGTCCCGACCTGATCCACAGGTCCTGGTCCAGGATCAGGGGAGTCCGGATCTCCGAGTAGCCTCTTCTTGCATGTTCCCCGCGCCAGAAATCGACAAGCCTGTTGATCACCACCATCCCTTTGGGGTGGAAGAAGGGGAATCCCGGTCCCTCATCCTGAATGCTGAAAAGGTCCAGTTCCCTGCCTATCTTGCGGTGATCCCTCCGTTTTGCCTCTTCCAGCCGGTTGAGGTATTTTTCAAGGGACTCGGCGGAGTCAAATGCGGTACCGTAGATCCTGGTAAGCATTATGTTCTTTTCGTCGCCCCTCCAGTAGGCACCTGCCAGGGAGAGCAGTTTGAAATGCCTGACCCGTGAGGTGGATGTCACGTGCGGTCCCCTGCAAAGGTCCACGAAATCCCCCTGCCTGTAAACGGATATGATCTCGTCGGGCAGTTCCGATACCAGTTCGAGCTTGTAGACCGCATCCCTCTCCCGGAAAAGTCTTTCTGCCTCGGCCCTCGGGAGCAGAAGCCTTTCGACGGGTATGTCCTCAGAGGATATTCTGTGCATCTCATTCTCTATCCTATCCAGGTCCTCCTCGCTGATCTGACCTTCGATCTCCATATCGTAATAGAATCCGTCCTGGATCGAAGGCCCTATACCAAGCCTTGTGCCCGGGAAAAGCCTCTGGACCGCCTGGGCCATGAGGTGTGAAGCGGAATGCCTCAGCACTTCCGTACCCTCAGGGCTTGAGGAGACCAAGGGTTCCACCAGGGAACCGTTTCCGGGGATCGTCGAAAGATCCTCCTGTTTTCCGTCAACTACCGCGGCAACTGCGGTTTTTCCTAGCCCCCACCGGGAAAGTATCTCCCCGGCGTTCAAAGGCTCTTCCGAAACCAGTTTTCTTCCTTCAGGTCCAATATATTCCGGCAATGTTCCCAGCCCCCATCGAAATAATTCAGTTCTGTCCTGTTCAGGAATCAGCCGCAGGTGGATTGCATTTTAACAGCAGTAAAACAAGGGAGTTAAGCTTTACCTTCATGTATATAATATACATTCCCTTTGCCTATTAGCAACGTCTGTTTTATTCTGGTAAATTGAAGATTGTTCTTCTATAATCGGTTCAGGCCTTTCTTCACTAATTTCCTTTTGTTCACTTTTTCAGCAAAGGGGGTGAAAGGGGGAAGTTTGTTAATTAATACGCTTTCTTACCATTGTTCTCCGCAACAGTTTCCCGTTTCTCATTTTTCCACCAAGGAGGGATTCAGCGAATGGCCGAGAAAAAGAAAGCTGACCAGTGGGCAACCAGGTGGGGCCTCATCCT
>CAZAMZ010000019.1:0-13339 GCA_964486375.1 uncultured Synergistaceae bacterium
CAGAACGGGCATTGGTCACCAACTCGGCCGCACGCTTGCGGACCTTGCGGCAGATATGGATGCAGCTACCCCCTCTGCGGCAGCTGAGATCCTTCTCCCTGACAGGAGGGACCTTCTCCGGTTAGTCGGCAATTCCGCTTCAAGAATTGCAGGGTCAACGGAAAGGATGCTCCTCAGGTCCGGGTCCTCCCTGGAAGTCCTTTCCAACTCCCTCCGCAACTCCCTTGAAAGGTCGGTCATCAGGCCTGCCATGTCCTTTCTTGACAAAATGGTTATGAAAACCTTCAATGCCATCGCCAGGGAGACGGCCCTGGCAAGATCCTCCCTCGATAAGGCAGTTTCATCGCTTGATGCCCTTTCCCCCCTGAAAGTCCTTTCCAGGGGTTTTGCCTCATGCTCACGGCCTGACGGAAGCCTTGTGGCCGATGTATCTTCCCTCGCCCCGGGGGAGATGATCAGGATCCTTTTCCGGGATGGAAGGGCGGAGACGGTAGTCGGAAAGATCGAGCCGATGCCGAGGGATATGAATGAGGTGAGAAGATGAAAACAGAGGCGATCCGCTGGGATATTGAAAATGATCACCTTGTGCTTCTTGACCAGAGGAGACTGCCCACGGAGATAAGGTGGGTTATATGCGGTAATCCATCTGAAGTCGCTCAGAGCATAGAGAACATGACCGTAAGGGGTGCACCCGCAATCGGTATCGCGGCCGCCTACGGGATGGCCCTTGCGGCAGCCGGGGGTATCGAAGGCGTAAGGGCATCGGCGGAACGCCTTGCAGCGACCCGGCCTACGGCGGTGAACCTTTTCTGGGCGATAAAAAGGATGCTCGATGCTGCGGAAGCGGCCCCTGATGCAAGCGACCTCAGGGAAAGCCTTCTTAAAGAGGCCAGGAAGATACACTCCGAGGACATTGAGGCGAACCGTGCCATAGGGGTTGCAGGCCAGGCAATGCTTCCAGCTAGATGCGCCGTCCTCAGCCACTGCAATGCCGGGGCTCTCGCAACCGGCGGGTACGGTACGGCACTGGGGATAATCAGGGCCGCCCGGGAGCAGGGCAAGGACGTCAGGGTCTTCCTTGACGAGACCAGGCCTGTCCTCCAGGGTGCCCGGCTCTCCGCCTGGGAATTATCCGAGGAAGGCTTTGACGTCACCGTCATCTGTGACAGTATGGCTGGTGCTCTTATGAAAAAGGGCGTTCCTGACGCAGTTCTGGTGGGAGCGGACAGGATAGCCTCCAACGGTGATTTTGCCAACAAGATAGGAACTTACGGACTTGCCGTCCTTGCAGCAGAACACGGCATCCCTTTTTACGTGGCTGCGCCCTGGAGCACCTTTGACACTTCCATTGCCTCCGGAGAAGATATCGGTATCGAGGAACGCGATCCAGAGGAGGTCAGGATACTTCCCGGCGGACAAAGGATACCCGACGTCGTTAAGGTCTGGAATCCCGCTTTCGATGTCACCCCTGCCAGATTTGTAACGGCCTTTGTCTGTGAAAAGGGCATTTTCCGTCAGCCCTTTCAATTCGGAAGGTGATCCTGATCAGGGTCTCCGTCATAAGGAGGTTATTATTTTATGCACTCATCAAGAATAGCCGACCCCTCGGCCTTCAGTGAGGGGCTGAAA
The DNA here is from genome assembly GCA_964486375.1 of uncultured Synergistaceae bacterium. Classification (GTDB taxonomy): domain Bacteria; phylum Synergistota; class Synergistia; order Synergistales; family Thermovirgaceae; genus UBA4066. The sequence goes on from CAZAMZ010000019.1 coordinate 1,630, forward strand.
AAGATCCGGTGGGCAGAGGAAAGAATGCCCGTACTGCGAAATATCGTGGAAAGGCATGAGCCGGAAAGGCCCTTTTCAGGCATAACCTTGGGAGCGTGCCTTCATCTTGAGGCTAAAACAGCCTGCCTTCTTCTGGCCCTCCAAAGGCTCGGTGCAACCGTTGCCGCTGCCGGCAGCAACCCCCTTTCGACCCAGGATGATGTATGTGCCGCCCTTGTATCCGAAGGTGTCACCGTTTTCAGCCGCCGGGGGATGAACATCGAGGAGTATGACAGCAACCTGGACTGCGTTCTTGCTCTTGAACCCCATGTGCTTATTGACGACGGTGCGGACCTTGTTGTAATGGCTCACGAGAAAAGGCCGGAAATTCTGCGGCATATTCTTGGAGGTTCCGAAGAAACAACTACGGGCGTAAAACGCCTGAAGGCAATGGAACGGCAGGGTATGCTCGCTTTCCCCATGATCTCCGTGAACGACGCCAAGAGCAAATTCCTTTTCGATAACAGGTACGGAACGGGACAGTCCGTATTCGACGGCCTTATGAGAGCGACCAATGTCCTCCTCGCAGGAAAGGTTTTCGTTGTTGCCGGTTACGGCTGGTGCGGACGGGGTGTGGCCATGAGGGCCAAGGGGTTCGGGGCAAGGGTCGTGGTAGTGGAGGCCGATCCTCACAGGGCCTACGAGGCGCTCATGGACGGATGCCAGGTTATGAACATGAAAAAAGCTGCCGCGCTCGGCGATGTTTTTCTTACCCTGACGGGAAATACGGGAGTGATAAGGAAAGAACATATGGAGATCATGAAAAACGGGGTGATCCTCGGTAATGCCGGCCATTTCGACGTCGAGATAGACAAGGTTGCCCTTGCCGGCATGTCGAAAGAGATCGTGGATGCCAGGGATAACGTGACCACCTACATTCTCGGTGACGGCAGGAAGATCAGCCTGCTCTCGGAGGGGCGCCTCGTAAATCTTGCTGCCGGGGACGGCCACCCTATAGAGATAATGGATATGAGCTTCGCCCTTCAGCTGGAAGCAGCCCTGTATATCAAGAACAACGCCCTTCCACCGGGGGTACACGAGGTTCCCGAAGCGGTGGACCGCGAAGTTGTAAGGATGGCCCTTGAAGCCCAGGGCGCCGAGGTAGAAGTACTGACGGAAGAGCAGGAAAGATACATGCTCGAATGGAGGGAGTGACCGGTCATGGCCGTTCTTTTCAGGGATTTCTTCTATCTCGATCCTGAGATGGACATGGCTCGGCGGGGGGACGTTCTGGTCGACCGCGACAGGATCATCTCGAAAGGCCCGCAGATCGAGCTTCCCGAAGGCGAGGTGGAATTGATCGAAGGAAGGGGCAGCAAACTTCTTATCCCCGGCTTTGTCAATGGCCACACCCATGCAGCGATGACCCTTCTGCGCGGTCTGGGCGAAGAACTCCCGCTAATGGAATGGCTGGAGAAAAAGATCTGGCCCGTTGAGGCAGGTCTTAACCCGGAACATGTCTACTGGGGAACAAGGGGAGCCATAATGGAGATGGTCTCCACGGGGACCACCTGTTTTTCCGACATGTACTTTGAAATGGACGAGGTCGCCAGGGCCGCCGTTGATACAGGAATCCGCTGCTGTATCAGCCGTGGCCTGACAGGTGACGACCGAAAGAAGATAGAGGAAGGCATAGGACTTTTCAGGAGATGGCACGGGAAGGGGAACATAAGGGTGCAGCTCGGCCCCCATGCCCCTTACACGGTACCGGTTGAAGCACTGAAAGACATTGCCGGCTCCGCTGTCGACCTCGGGGCAGGAGTCCACTTCCATTTCCTGGAGGCTCAATGGGAACTACAGTACCTTGAGGAGACCTTCGGGGCGGGTCCGACCAGGTACCTGGAACTGGCGGGCCTTCTTGACACGGTCCGTACAGTTCTGGCCCACTGCGTGTGGTTCCCCGTGGAAGAAATGGGAACCATTTCCGGATCATCGGTGTCGGTGGTCCACAATCCTTCGAGCAACATGAAACTGGGAAGCGGCCATGCCCCGGTGCAGGCTTTCCTTGACGAAGGCGTTTCCGTCTGCCTGGGAACGGACGGGGCAGCCAGCAACAACAGGCTGGATCTGTGGGGCGAGATGAGAATATGTTCCCTTATTCACAAAGGATTCATGAAGGACCCCACAGCTGTTGCAGCAAGGGATATCTTCCGTATGGCCACCATCGACGGTGCCAGGTCCTGCGGTTTTGAAAACACCGGCCTGATAAGGGAAGGCTGGCAGGCCGACCTGGTTGTGGTCGACCTGGACCGTCCGCATTACATAGGCTGGTCACCGGAGAACCTGACGGGGTTCCTTGTTTACGCCGGATCAGGCTCCGATGTGGAAGGAACCATGGTTGCCGGAAAATGGCTTTTCCGGAAAGGCAGATTCCCGGGACAGGACCACCATGGGATAATGAACGAAATATCACGGTGCAGGCAGGATCTTTTGTCCCGCTCCTCCCGCAGCCGGTGATATAATCGCCTGAAAACAAAGGAGACCGATATGCCATGCAATGGAGAAGCGGAAAGGAACTCAGGGAATTATTCCTTTCATTTTTTGAACGTAACGGGCACAACAGGTTTCCCAGTTTCTCTCTTGTGCCCGAAGATGCCACCCTCCTTTTTACCATCGCCGGGATGGTCCCTTTCAAACCATACTTCCTTGGAATGCGGAAACCTGCCTTCAGCAGGGCAACCACATCCCAGAAGTGCGTAAGGACCAACGATATCGAAAATGTCGGGAGAACGGCCCGTCACCACACCCTTTTCGAGATGCTGGGAAATTTCAGTTTCGGAGATTATTTCAAGAGCGGTGCGGCTTCTTTTGCCTGGGAGTTTCTGACGAAAGAGGTGGGACTCGATCCCGACAGGCTTTACCCTACCATTTACCGGGAAGACGAAGAGGCTTTCTCGATCTGGAATGGAGAGATCGGTGTTCCGTCAAACCGTATCTACAGGATGGGGGAAGATGACAATTTCTGGTCCGTTGGTCCTGTCGGACCTTGCGGTCCCTGTTCCGAACTGATCTACGACCAGGGGCCATCCTTTTCCTGCGGAAAACCTGATTGTGGCGTCGGGTGCGACTGTGACCGCTACCTGGAGGTCTGGAACCTTGTCTTCATGCAATACAACAGGCTTGAGGACGGGACCCTTGAGCCCCTTCCCAAACAGAACATCGATACGGGCATGGGACTGGAAAGGCTTTCTTCCGTTGTCCAGCAGGTTGCCGGTGACTTCCAGACGGACCTCTTCAGGCCCCTTGTGGACAGGTCCTCCGAAATCTGCGGGATCAGCTACGGAAGCAACCCTTCCGGTGACATGGCGGTAAGGGTAATATCGGACCATTTCAGGGCTACGGCCTTCATGATAGCTGACGGCGTTCTTCCCTCGAACGAAGGGCGGGGTTACGTGCTCAGGAGGATCCTCAGGAGGGCCGTCCGTTTCGGAAGGCTTTTCGGGGTCGACAGGCCCTTTCTGATGGACCTGTTCCCTGCACTGGTAAATGTAATGGGAGATCCCTACGGGGAACTTGTCGAACAGCGTTCCCTCATTGAACAGGTGATCGAACTTGAAGAGGAACGGTTCGGCAGAACCCTGGAGCAGGGGCTGAGACTTCTGGAGTCGGAAATTGAACCCCTCGTCGCCAGTAATGGCAGGCACCTTTCAGGCGCTGTGGCATTCGAACTTTATGACACCTTCGGTTTTCCCTTTGAACTGACCCAGGAGGTCTGTGAGGAAAAAGGGGTAACGGTAGACCGGGAAAGTTTCAACAGGGAGATGGGAAAACAGAGGGAAAGGGCAAGGGCGGGAGCAAAGTCTGCGTCTTCTGCAGCTGGGGGGAACATCCTTGACGAGATAAGGGATAAGGTCGGACCGACAGTTTTCGGTGGCTACGTCTCTGATAAACTGAACACCGTGATCCAGGCCATTGTAGTCGACGGCGAAGAGTCCCGGGAAGTTTTTGCAGGCTCAGACGCACTGGTCGTCCTCCAGGAGACGCCCTTCTACGGCGAAGGGGGCGGCCAGGCAGGGGACACCGGTTCGATCTCCGGGCACTCGTCCCGGGCAGAGGTGACGGACACCTTCAAACATGCCGGGGACCTTGTAGTACACAAGGTTCATGTTCAGACCGGAGAACTTGTTCAAGGCGAACTTGTCGAAGCTGAAGTGGACTCCGCAAGACGTCGCTCGATCAAGTCCCACCATACCTCTACACACCTTTTGCACGAGGCCCTTGTCAGGGTTCTCGGCAAACATGTCACCCAGGCCGGATCCCTTGTTACGGAGGATATGCTCCGTTTCGATTTCACCCACATGAAGCCCCTGACAAAAGAGGAGATCGCCGAGGTGGAGATGATGGTCAACAGGCAGATAATCCTCAACACTCCCCTCGAGGTGATCCATACTGACGTTGAAAGTGCCCGAAAACTGGGTGCCAAGGCCCTTTTCAATGAAAAATACGGTGAGAACGTGAGGGTTGTGCGCGTGCAAGGATTCAGCGCAGAGCTTTGCGGAGGCACCCACGTCGATTCCACTGGCGATATCGGCTCTTTCAAGATAATCAGGGAAGAGGGAATAGGCTCGGGAATCCGCAGGATAACCGCACTTTCAGGGATCAGGTCATATTTGCATCACCGTGATACTGCCGAAATGCTGGATAAACTGGAAAGGACGATGGGCTCCCATGGCCGGGAAACCGGAGACAGGGTCGCTGAACTCCTGGCCGAGAACCGGACGCTGGCTTCAGAGGTCGAGAACCTCCGGAAACGCGTCGCCCTTGCCAGGGTGGAAGAACTCCTGTCAGGACGTACCTTGACCGGACCTGTAGGCATTGTGACAGGCGAGTTCGAAGGTGTAAGCATGGACGGCCTCCGGACCGTGGGAGACAAGATAAGGCAGAAGGCATCCCCCGTTGTGGTGGTCCTGTCCTCGGTAGATGGCGGACAGGGCAACCTGGTCGCCATGGCGGACAGGGAAGCCGTAGAAATGGGGGTTGACTGCGGAAGACTGGTCAGATCCGTTGCCGCTGTCCTGGGCGGCGGAGGTGGAGGCAGAAAGGATATGGCCCAGGCCGGATTCCCTGATGTTTCCAAAGTGAAAAAGGCTCTTGACGGAGTTCCGGAGATTGTCCGCGAGATGACGGGGGAGCGGGTTTGAAAAGGATCCTGGGCCTGGATATAGGAAAGGTCCGGATAGGTGTCGCTATCAGCGATCCCCTGGGAACGTTCGCCCAGGGGATCGCCGTACTGGAAGCTGACAGGGACTGGATACCCAGGATAAGGGAACTTGTTCGTGAACGGGCCGTGGGTCTGATCGTTGTTGGCGTTCCTGTCAGGACCGATGGTTCCAGTGGCCCCGAAGCCGAAGGGATATGGGAGGTAATACGGAGGTTGAGGGAAGAACTGGACGAAGAAAAGGTCGAGGTTACCGGCTGGGATGAAAGATTTTCAACCACGGCCGCAGAGAGAGCCCTCCTCGAGGGCGACATGTCCAGGAAGAGACGGCGGAAGGTAATAGACAAGGTGGCAGCCTCCATGATACTGCAGTCCTTTCTGGAAAACAGGAGAGACCGTAATTGATGCTCCCTGACGACGTCAGAATGACCCCCATGCTTAAACAGTACACCCACTGGAAGAGGAGATATCCCGACTGCCTGCTCTTTTTCAGGATGGGTGATTTTTACGAAATGTTCTTCGAGGATGCAAAGGAAGCCTCTGCCATTCTTGATATCGCCCTCACAGCCCGCGACCAGGACAGGAAGATCCCAATGGCAGGTGTCCCGTATCATTCTGTCGATGGTTATCTTGAAAGGCTTGTGGCCTCTGGAAAGAAGGTTGCGATCTGCGAGCAGGTTTCAGAGCCGGACGGAAGGTCCCTGGTCGACAGGCAGGTCGTCAGGGTGGTCACGCCGGGGACTTTCCTCCCGGCCGAATCCTCTTCCGAAGGCAGGCTTGCCTGTATAAATGTCCTGAAGGATGAAGTTTCTGTCGCTTTGCTCAACTTCGCCTCGGGTATCCTTTTTGCTGGTACCGTAATGCAGGCGGCCGCCAGATCGGAAATTGCCGGTTTTTCCCCGACGGAAATGATATTCCCCGCCGGACAGGAGAGAGAGGCCCGTTCAATGCTTGCTCCGGGAGGAAAATGCGTTCTTTCTCCGGGAGACCGTGACGATTTCAGGGTTCCGGAAGCCTCCCGCAGGATCTGCCGTGATTGGGGTGTTTCCTCCCTTGAGGGTTACGGTCTATCCGATCTCGACCCGGCGTGCGGTTGCGCGGCGGTCATCCTGTCTTTTATTGAAAAAACCCAGTTCCGTTCCCCCAGGGGTTACGTCGAGCTCCGGCCTCTCCTTGAAAAAGGCTCTATGCATATAGACCCCCCCGCCATAGGCAACCTTGAGATCGCAGGGGGCAACGGAGGGTCCTTGTACGAAACCCTCAACAGGTGCAGGACACCCATGGGAAAAAGAAAGCTTGGCGACTGGCTTCTCCACCCGCTACTCGATGCCGAAGCCATCTCGGCGAGGCAGGATGCAGTTTCCACCCTGCTGGAGGATCCTGCCGAGAGAGGGAAGCTGCAATCCTCCCTTTCGGGATGCGGTGACCTGGACCGGTCAGTCTCCAGGCTTGCCTTCGGGAATGCCGGACCCCGGGATCTCGGTGTCGTCAGGGATACCCTGTCGGCAGTCCCCGGTATAAGAAAACATCTTGGAGCACTGGGGCTTGATGATCTGCTCAACGTCGATGACAATGTGTCAACCCTCGGTGAAACCCTGGCATCAGCCCTGGAGGATGATCTGCCGAGGGTACTCCAGGGAGGGGATATTATCCGAAGGGGTTTCGATCCCGGGATAGATGCCCTCAGGGACATCAAAAACAATGAACAGGGGTGGCTCGATAATTTTCTCCTGGAGAAAAAGAAGGAGACCGGGATCAGGAACATGAAGATAGGTTTCAACAAGGTATTCGGTTACTACCTTGAAGTTTCAAAATCATCAATAAAGGACGTCCCGGATTTTTTTGTCAGGAAACAGACCCTTGTTTCGGGTGAGAGGTACATAACAGAGGAACTCAAGGACTTCGAGGAGAGGATGCTTGCCGCCGCGGGACAGGTCAAGGCCAGGGAAGAGGAACTGTACAGGGGGTTGTGCCTCCGGGTTAATGAATGTTCTTCATTTCTGAGGTCCCTTTCGGAAGACATCGCCGTGACCGATGTCCTGGCATCCTTCGCACAGGTTGCGGCACTTAACCGTTACAGCAGGCCTGAGGTCAACTACGGCGACAGCATCGATATCAGGGGAGGAAGGCACCCTATCGTCGAGAACTCCCTGAATGATGGGGCTTTCACCCCCAATGACCTGATCCTTGATGGGGGCGACAACCGCATAGCGATAGTTACGGGCCCCAATATGGCCGGAAAATCAACATACCTCAGGATGGCGGCACTCCTGGCGATAATGGCACAGGCCGGGTCGTTCATCCCTGCCGAAAGCGCCACCCTCGGGATCGTGGAAAAGGTTTTTTCGAGGATAGGTGCCAGGGATGAAATATCGAGGGGCCGTAGCACTTTCATGATGGAGATGATAGAAACCGCCAACATTCTTAACAACGTTACCTCAAGGAGCCTTGTCATCCTTGACGAAGTGGGAAGGGGGACATCGACCTATGACGGGATGAGCATTGCCTGGGCTGTCCTTGAAAACCTGCATGGTTCGTCGGGAAAGAGGCCGAAGGTCCTTTTTGCCACCCACTTTCATGAGCTCACGGCCCTTTCGTCAAAACTCCCCGGGGTCAAAAACCTGAGCATGGCCGTTGAAGAAAAGGGGAGCGACATTGTTTTCCTTTACAAGGTCGTACCATGCCCTGCAGATCGCTCCTACGGAATTGAGGTGGCAAGGCTTGCCGGTATACCCGGGGATGTTGTCGAAAGGTCAAGGAGCATACTTCAACAGTTCGAGAAGGGGAAGAGGAGCCTGAGCAGCGATATACCCTCTTCCGCGTCAAGGAGGAAACAGCTCCCCCTTTTTGATGAAGGAGCGGGGGAGATAGTGGACGAACTTGCCGACCTGAACCCTGACCTGCTGTCGCCTATGCAGGCCCTTGAAATGCTCTATTCACTAAGAGAGAAAGCAAGGGAGGCAAAGGGAAGCTCATGAGGCCGATAAGGCAGCTCTCCCCGGAGGTTTCAGGGCGCATTGCCGCCGGGGAGGTTATAGAGAACCCGGCATCGGTAGTGAAGGAACTGCTGGAAAATTCCCTTGACGCTGGAGCCTCTTCGATAACCGTAAGATTGAGGAACGGGGGCAAAAGCTTTATTTCCGTGGAGGACGACGGAACAGGCATTTCCTGCGAAGAGCTCCCCCTTGCGGTGGAACGCTTTGCCACCAGCAAGATCAGCGATGTCGATGATCTTGCTGTGATCAGTTCTTTCGGGTACAGGGGAGAGGCTCTTGCCAGCGTCTGCGCCGTCAGCCGGATGGAGATAAGAAGCTTCAGAAAAGGAGAGGGTGAGGGCGGGATACTGCGCACTGAAGGCGGAAGGGTAACCCTGAATGTTCGGGCACCCTCCCTTCCGGGAACCAGGATCCAGGTGGAGGATCTTTTCTACAACCTGCCGGCCAGGAAAAACTTCCTCAAAAGTGCTGCGACGGAGTCCCGCAGGGCAGCCAACGTGATCCGGGAGTATTCTGCAGCCTTTCCGGGGGTCTCTTTTTCCATTTTCATCGACCAGAGGGAGATCTACAACACTACGGGAAGACTCGGAAGGCTCGAAGTTCTGAAGAAGGTCTGGTCTATCAGGGATGAACCCCGGCATTACATGTTTCAATCCGGGGACTTGAAGATAGAGACTGCCTGGCACCCTGTCCCTGGATCAAAAAGGAGGGAGTCGGTGGTCTTTTTTAACGGGAGGCGTGTTCGCGATGCGGCGGTTTCCGCAGCTCTCGCGTCTTGCGGCGAAGCAGCCTCGGGCAACTGGTTTTTCATGATCAATGTTCCCACCCGTCTTCTGGACGTAAATATTCACCCGGGCAAGGCGGAAGTCCGGTTCCATTCCTCCCTTCCGGTTTTCGATTCAGTAAGGAGGTCCGTGCTTGACCTTGTCGAAAGCTGTTCTATGACAGGGGATACCCTGGACAGATTGTCAGGATCGACACTCCCTTCCGTTACTTTCGGAAAAACAGAAAGACCCTTCGCCGACCGGGTGCAGGTGAAAGAAGGAACCCTCTTCTCAAGGGTTTCCGAACCCGGGAACCTTCCGGACAAGCGGGAACCGTCAGAAGACATTTTTGAAAGCACACCACGTTTTATTGGCCGTCTCTCTACGGGATTCCTGCTTTTTGACGGTGGTAACGCCATTATTTTTGTCGACCCCCATGCCGCTCACGAAAGGATAATTTTTGAGACACTTACCGGAACGGCAGGCAAGGAGGGCTCCCAGTCGATATCTTTCCCGGAAGACCTGCCTCCTTCCCTTTCAGCGAGGGTCGAAGAATGCAGGAAGATCCTGGAAGAAATGGGATTCCGTTTTTCAAAAGGGAGAGCAGGTTTGTCACTTGAGGCTCTTCCCGGGGGAGCCGCCCGTAATATGACCAAAGACCCTCTGGAGATACTCAGGACCATGGTATCCCTGTTGGAGGAAGGTGGATCCGGGCTTGAGCCTTTCAGTTCGGATCCTGTCAGGGCCTGCAAGTCAGCGGTAAAGCTGGGTGACATATTGACGCCTGAAGAAGCAGAATCGCTTCTTTCCTCCCTTCTGTCCTGCAGGAACCACTCCATGTGCCCCCACGGGAGACCGACTCTTTTAAGGATCAGCATGAATGACCTTTCGAAACTTTTCGGAAGGGGAGGGGCGTAATGAACGGGGGACCTGTGGAAATCATTTCGATCATCGGCCCCACCGCATCGGGAAAGACCATCTTTTCCGTTGAACTTGCAAGAGCCCTTGGCGGGGAAGTTGTCTCCGTTGATTCCAGGCAGGTTTACAGGTCAATGGATATTGGTACCGACAAGATCTCGCCGGAGATCCGCCGTGAAATACCCCATCACCTGATCGACGTGGCCGATCCTGATGAAACTTTTTCCGCGGCTGATTTTGCCGGGAAAGCCGCATCGGCCGTGAGAGCCATCCTGGAACGTGGGAAAACCCCTATCCTTGCCGGAGGCACGCCTTTTTATTTCAAGGCCTTTTATACAAGGATCCTGACTGAGGGACTTGAAAGGTGGGAACAGCACCGGAAGGAATACGAGAAGATCTGGGACGACGGAGGTGCCCGTTCCCTTTTCGGAAAACTGGCCGCGCTGGATCCCGTGTATTCGTCGAAGATCCATCCCAACGACCGTTTCAGGATCATCAGGGCCCTGTCAATTATCGACAAAACAGGCCGAAATCCGACCATGCTTCATGATGTCGGCACGAACGGAAACCCTCCCTACATTCCGTTGTATATAGGTCTGTACCCCGGAAGGGAGACCCTGTACCGAATTATTGCCGAAAGGGTGAGAAAGCAGTTTGCCGCGGGGTATCCCGATGAGGTAAAGTTGCTGATGTCAAGAGGCTACAGTCCCAGGCTCCCCTCCATGAAGGGCTTTGGATACCGTGAGATCGCGGCCTTCCTGGAGGGTAAGATGTCACTGCAGGAAGCCATCGAGGGAGATATTCGACATACAAAGGCTTTCGCCAGGAGACAGATGACCTGGTTCCGCAGGTTTTCGCCTTGCCTGTGGTATTATGTCTCAGGTTGCGGAATCCAGGACCATGTGAGGAATGTGATAGATCTTTGGAAGGAAAGGCATGGGGGATCCCGGGGAATTTTAAACTGATATTTGCCGAGCCTAAAGGTTTCTGCTTCGGAGTAAGAAGGGCGATCTCCAACCTTGAAGACGCTTTGGCTTCTTATGGAAGGGTTTATGCTCTTGGAAGCCCGATCCACAATCCCCAGGAGATAGAAAGGCTCAGGTCCCAGGGCCTTGTGATCATTGAGGAACCGGAAGATCTTCCCCCGGGGGAAGTGGTCTTTGTCCGTGCTCACGGGGTCCCTGCAGGCGTTCTGGAGGCACTCGGGAAAGCCGGAGCAGTAATTATCGACGGGACATGTCCTTTTGTAAGCAAGGCCCAGGAAAAGGCCGCGATCCTTGCCCGGGAAGGTTACCTGGTAATGATCCTCGGAGACAGGGATCACCCGGAAGTACAGGCTATCAGGCAGTCGACCGATGGCCCGGTTATCGTGGTCAGTCCGTCGGAGCCTTTCATTTTTCATGAAAAGGAATTCGACAGGGTCGGGATAGTTGCCCAGACAACCCTGCAGAGGGAAACCCTGTCAAGACTTGTTTCCACTATATCGGGAACGGCCGCGGAACTGAGGGTTTTCAACACGATCTGCGGTGCGACCTCGGCCAGGCAAAAAGCCATGGCGAGCCTTGCAGGTTCAGTTGATGGTATTATCGTAATAGGTGGAAGAAATAGCGCAAATACGGCAAAACTTGCCGAAATTGCAGCCAATTCAGGGACTCCGACCCTATGGATAGAGGACGAAGATGAACTGGAGGGAGGATGGTTCAAGGGAAAAAAGACCATCGGGATCGCAGCGGGCGCAAGCACGCCCGACTGGCTGATCCGCAAGATAGAAACAAGACTTGCGTCTGCAAAGAGCGCCGGGGAGGATGGATGGGAAAATGACTGAAGAGGTCAGG
>CAZAMZ010000020.1:0-13328 GCA_964486375.1 uncultured Synergistaceae bacterium
CCCCGAAATCCAGGGCCCCCGACAGGGCTCCGCGGTCGGATTCCGTCATTCCCCTTCCCAGGGATACCCGTATCGTTGCCCCCGAGGCAAGGTCCCGTACGAAAAGGTCAGCTTCTGCGTTTGTGTCTACCGCCGTCAGGTTTGTGGCTTTCGACAGGAAGAGTATGTTCCTTCCATCACCGCTCATGGAGTGGGGAAGGGAAAAAGAATCGCCGTCGGCAACCTTGCCTTCGCTGGAAATGGAAACAAGGCTGGTACGGCGGGTCGCCCTGTCAAAAACGTAGACCGATGTCCCGGGTCCCTGGTGATCCGGAAGCAGGTTGGAGGCATCGGAAGAATAAGAGACCATCCTTCCGTCCCAGCTGATGGATGGGAAAAGGGAAGGTCCGTCCGCTTCTGTCCCGTCGTAACCTGTGGAGATTCTTTCAGTGATACCTGTTTCCAGGTCCCTGATAAAAATGTCGGGAAAATCGTTGAGGTCATCCTGGATAAGATCCGAGGCATAGGAGGCAAAGGCCACGAATCTTCCGTTCCTGCTTATGGAGGGGCAAAGGGAAGGTCCATTGCCCGATTCCCCCGAGATGCCTGCAGAAACCAGCAGCGTTGACCTTCTTTTCATGTCCCGGACCATGACATCGGTGTTTCCGTTTCCGTTGCAGGCAACAAAGGCTATGAAATCACCACCGGCACTGACGGAGACCCCCCTGGGAAATTCCAGGGTTCCTCCCGTACCTCCTGGAAGTCCATCAGGGGAAAGGGAGACACATTTAACGGTGCCTGTGAAAAGCTCCCTTGCGAAGACGTCAATATCCCCGTTGATGTCTCCTGGCACGAAGGAGCCGGAGTCTGAATACCAGGCCACCCACGTCCCGTCAGGGCTCAAGGCCGGGAATCGCGAGGAGTGGATCTCCATGCTGAAAAAAAGGGCGTCGGGGCCACCGGCGACCTCTATCGGCTGAAAGGTATGAACAGGAAAGGCCGAACACAACATGACGGCTGCGGCGGCCAGGGAGGCAAGGAAGATCTTTGCCATTTTATTCCTCCGCCAGTTTAATGCTGCCTATTATCTCACAAAGCCCCGGGCAGGCAAGGAAGGACAATTCGGGGTCAGTGGACGGGAGCGAGCACTTCAGAAAGCCGAACGAATGAAAACCCTCTTCCCTTAAGGATGCCTATTGCCATGGCAACCCCCTCGGCAGTCTGTCCTTCGGGCCTGTTCATGTGCATCAGTACGATATCACCCGGCCGGGCGGAAAGGAGTTCTTCCAAAACCTGCTGAGCGGAATTTGTCGCCCCGGCATCGCCGTTCACGCTGCAGCCGATGACCCGGTGGACGAGATCCCCCGCTATTCTGACGGCTACCTCATCGTAGTGGTTGGTGCCGGACCTGAAGAAGAGGGGTCTTATAGCTGTAACTTCATAAATAGCCACAGCGCCGCCCTCGATCTCCCATGCGGCTTCCATGGCATTGCCTGTCCCTTTTATCCCGTAGGCCTCCTTCCCGTTTACGGAAAGGGGCTTGTGTTCAAACCCGTGGTTGGCGATCTCGAAAAGCGGATCTGAAGACAGTTCCGTGAAAATGTCCGGGTTTGAACGGATCCACCGCGCGTTAATGAACAAAGTCGCCGGTATTTTTTCTCTTCGAAGAAGATCAATCAGTTCTTCGTCATAGCCGCTTCCCTTGACCCCGCCCCCGCAGGCATCGAAAGTCAGGGCCAGCAGTTTCCCCCCTTGGGGGTCGAAGCGGGTGATCACACCGGTGACCTCCTGCCCCCACTCCCGAGGGGCAACGCCGGAGTTGTTCCGGGCCGCCTCCTGCCAATCCTGGCCTCTGGCCATTGCCGCCGGGTAATGGATCAATGGAAGGGACAAAATGCAGCAGAGCATAACGAAAAGAACCCATTTTCCTGTCATTGTCTATCTCCAGTTCAGCAGATATATGAAATCTTCACCGATCCATTCTACATCCTTCCTATTCCATTGCCGCTGTGTTACGCTCCGAAAGTATCGGACTGGAGGGGACCGACATGGATGAACAGCACCTGATCAGGGAAGCAGAAAGAATCCACCGTGAAACCCTGGTCCTGGACGCGCACTTCGATCTTGCCATGGACCTGCTGGACAGGACGGAACGAGGGGAGACGGATGTTTTTCGCACAGTATTTGATCCCCCATTCCGTGAGGGCTGTGTCGACTGCGTTGTGTCCTCGCTGTTCGTTTCGCAGGGGCACCTCCCTGAGCAGGCTCTTCGAAGGGCTCTCGACCAGGTGGAGTGCCTGAGACAGGAGATCGAAAAATGGCCGAAACGCCTGGCGCTATGCACGACCGTGGAAGAGATAAGGAATGCCGCTGGCTCAGGCCGCCTGGCGATAATGCTCTCCTTCGAGGGGGCAGAGCCCATAGGCAACGATATCAGGCTCCTTTCGGTCTTCCACCGGCTTGGCGTAAGAGGTCTTGGCCTTGTGTGGAGCCGAAGGAACTACCTGGCTGACGGCTGTTCCTTCACACCCGTTGAGGCGGGAAAGCCGGGTGGCCTTACCGATCTTGGTGTGAAGGCTGTCCGTGAAGCCGAGAGGCTGGGTATGTGGCTGGACGTCAGCCACCTCAACGACGAGGGTTTTTACGATGTTATGGAGATATCGAAGAAGCCGGTGATAGCCTCCCATTCCAACTGCAGGAAACTGGTTCCCTCGCCCCGAAACCTGACGGACGACCAGATCAGGACCCTTGCGAAAAAGGGGGGATTGATGGGGATGAACGGCTGCAGCATTTTCGTCGGCAATGGCCCGGGACCCTACAGTGCCAGGGATCTGGCCGACCACGTGGATCACGTGGCAAAGGTAGCGGGCATAGAGCACGTAGGCCTGGGCCTGGACTTCTGCGACGGCTTCCCGCCTCCTCCCGGTGAGACGGAACTGCTCCCCTCGCAGGACGTGATAGCGGGGCACGGACGAATATTAGAACTGACGGCGGAGCTTCTCAGCCGGGGCTACTCCGAAAACCATATCGGCCTGGTTCTTGGGGGAAATTTCATGAGGGTGCTGGGTCAGATCCTGGATTCCTGAAATATTTTCGGGTTGTTTTTTGGTTCAGGTATTGTAATATAGCCCACAAGAGAATATTCAGATAATTTTTGGGGAGTAAGGGTCATGGACGGAACAAAAGGACCAGGAAAAATATTTGTCCCTGATGCTGAACCCGAGGATATAAAACTGACGGATATACTGGACCCCAGTCAACTGCAGGGCATTATTGATGACCTCTCACAGATGCTGGGTATCGCTGCAGCTCTGATAGACCTGGAAGGGAATGTCCTGACAGGTTCCGGTTGGCAACAGATCTGTACCGACTTCCACCGGGTCTGCCCCGAAACATGCAGGAACTGCATAGAGAGCGACACTGTTCTGACCTCAGGCCTCGAACCCGGCAGATCTATCCTCTACAAGTGCAAGAACAACCTGTGGGACATGGCCACTCCCGTTTTTGTTGAAGGCAAGAAGGTGGGCAACATATTTGTCGGCCAGTTCTTTCTTGAGGAGGAGGAGCCCGATGCCGGTGTCTTTAAAGACCTGGCCAGGAAATGCGGGTTCGACGAGGGGAAGTACCTCCAGGCCCTTGAACAAGTTCCAAGGATATCCCGGGAAAAAGCGGAATGGGCCATGTCATTTTTCGTCAAGGGAGCCGACTATATCTCTGAACTTGGATTAAGGAATCTTCACCTGGCCCGTGCCCTGGATAAGAACAGGATCCTTTTCGAGCGACTGGTTGAGAACGAAGGTTTGATGAAGATTGCCGGACAACTTGCCTCCCTTGGCGGATGGAGCGTTAACCTGGGTGAAAACCGGGTGAAATGGTCCGATGCGGTTGCCGCCATCCATGAAATGCCCCCCGGTTTCAGCCCTACCATAGAGGAAGGGATCGACTTCTACGCGCCGGAATACCATGAAAGAATAACCGGGCTTTTCAACAGGTGCTTAGAAGAGGGTGCGTCATACGACGAGGAGATGCAGATCATTACCGGGAACGGCAGGCGGGTATGGGTAAGGACCATCGGTGTTGCTGTCAGGGATGAAAGCGGAAGGATCGTCCGTGTCCAGGGTGGATTCCAGGACATTACGGAACACAAGAAGACCGAGGAGGCGCTGAGGAGAAGCGAGTCCCAGTTCCGCGCCCTTGTAGAGGGCGCCCCGGATGCCGTATACGTTCTCATCGGAGGCAGCTTTGCCTATCTCAACCCTGTGGCCTGCCGGTTGTTCGGGGCAAATTCCCCGGAAGAGATCCTCGGGCGTTCATTGTTCGAACTGTTTCACCCCTCTGTTCACGATGTGATCCGTGAGAGGCTCAATGTGCTGAATATTGACAGGGAGCCTGTCCCTACAATGGAACAGATCCTTTTGAAACAGGACGGAGGAAAGGTCTTTGTCGAAGTGACCTCCATCCCCGTTATCTTTGACGGGGAGGAAGCGGCCCTTGTTTTTGCCCGTGATATCACTGAACGAAAACGGTTCGAGGAGGCCCTCAAGGATAGCGAGGAACGTTTCAGGAGCATTTTCGAGAACGTCTCGATCGGCATTTACAGGACCAGCCCCGACGGCAGGATCCTCCTGGCGAACCGGGCGGTCCTGGAAATGCTGGGTTATTCCTCCTTCGAGGTACTGGCTTCACGGAACCTAAACGAGGACGGTTTCGAACCGGGGTACTCCCGGAAGGATTTTAAGGAAAAAATCGAGCGGGATGGAGAGATTACAGGTCTTGAAACTGCCTGGACCCGGCGGGACGGTTCGGTGATATTTGTCAGGGAGAGCGCGAGGGCGGTCCGGGATGCCGACGGCAAGGTTCTCTATTACGAGGGGACCGTCGAAGACATTACCGCCGAGAGAAGATCCGAGGAGGAACTGAAAAAGAAGAACGACCTAGTCCGGTTCGCCGGAAAACTGGCCTCCCTGGGAGGCTGGAGCGTCGAACTGCCTGGAGACCGCACCGTATGGACCGATGAGGCCGCAAGGATCCATGACCTTCCCCCGGATTATTCGGCCGATGTGGAAGAGGCCAAGGGTTTTTACGCCCCGGGATCGCGGCCCCTTATCGATAAGGTTTACGAGGAGTGTCTCATGAACGGTACGCCCTACGACGAGGAGTTTATGAAGATAACCAGTACGGGAAGAAGCATCTGGGTACGGGAGATAGGGGAAGCAGTAAGGGATGAGACAGGGAAAATTGTAAGGCTGCAGGGCGCCTTCCAGGACATTACTGAGCGAAAGCAAGCCGAAGAAGCACTTCGCAGGAGCGAGGACAAGTACCGTCGTATAGCCGAGAACATGTCCGACGTGGTCTGGACCGCCGATCTTGAGTTGAGGACCACATATGTGAGCCCGTCAGTCCAGAAACTCCTTGGAGAAACTTCCGAGGAACACCTCGCCAGGAGTATGGAAGAAAAATTCCCGCCGGAAGAACTGGCCAAACTGGTATCTGTGTTCCAAGAGGAGCTTGAAAGGGAACAGAACGGCAGAGCACCACGGGACCGGTCCAGGATCGTGGAGGTTCGGCACTACAGGGCCGACGGGAGCCTGGTATGGGTCTCGATGAATATCTCCTTCATCAGGGATGAAAACGGAAACCCCGCTGGCTTCCAGGGGGTAACCCGCGATGTATCAGAACGGCGCAGGCTGGAGGCCGAGTATGGGACACTATTTCACGAGATGCTCGATGCCTTCGCCCTGCACGAGATCATATGCGATGCCGACGGCAACCCCGTCGACTACCGGTTCATCACAGTAAATCCAGCCTTTGAAAAGATGACGGGACTAAGTCTCAAGGACATAAAGGGCAGGGCCGTCCTCGAGATCCTTCCTGATACCGAAAGCTACTGGATTGAGAAGTACGGTCATGTCGCTCTTACGGGAGAGCCGGCTTTCTTCGAGAATTATGCCGCTCTTTTTGGCAAGTACTTCGAGGTCAAGGCCTTCAGCCCGATAAAAGGACAGTTCGCCACCATTTTTACCGACATAACCGATAGGAAGAATGCCGAAGAGAAGCTTCGCCGTGCTCTTGAGAGGACAATCCAGGTCCTTACCCAGACGGTTGAGCGTAGAGACCCCTACACGGCGGGACACCAGAGGCGCGTTGCAGGCCTCGCGGCGATGATAGCCCGGGAGATGGGTATGGACCCCGACCTGGTTGAGCAGATCAGGATCTCCGGGTACGTCCACGACCTTGGCAAGATCTCCGTGCCGGCAGAGATCCTGAGCAAACCCGGCCGACTTTCGGAACTGGAGATGAAGATAATCCGCGAACATCCGGCCCACGGCTACGAGATCCTTCAGGATGTCGAGAGCGGGTGGGATCTTGCCGAGGTAGTCTACCAGCACCATGAACGTCTTGACGGCTCCGGCTACCCCAGAGGACTTAAAGGAGAAGAGATCAGGCTCGAGGCCAGGATCCTGGCAGTTGCCGACGTGGTAGAGGCCATGGCCTCATACCGCCCCTACCGGCCTGCCATAGGCCTTAATGAGGCTCTGGAGGAGATAGGGACAAAAAGCGGGATCCTCTATGACCCTGAAGTGGTGAGAGTCTGCCTGGATCTCTTCAGGGAGAAAGGGTACCAGTTGGAGGATTGACCCGGGACCTTCCATCGGTGATCTGATTTACCTCGAGAAGAGCCGGAATATCCAATGACGTTTCAAGCCAAGCGTTTTCCTGATATCAGGCAGCCTTTTTCTCGCTTCTTCTTCCCCCATCCTGATGAATTCTCCGGAGGAGAGGAACTCGCTCCAGTGAGTACCTCTCAGATCAGGACATACGCAGACATCGGCCATTGCCCTCTGGACCTTCGAAATGCATATGCCCCTTATCTGGTCGCAGCGCATCATTATGTTTATCATGTTGGGGTCTTTTACAGGAGACAGGAGAGTTGGTTCCACGGACACCGCTATGACAACATCGGCTCCCATCTTCCGGGCCGATTCCACTGGAACAGGCTCGCTGACGGCTCCATCGGTTATTAGCATTTCGCCATCCTGTTCCGGCGGAAGGTAACCGGGAATAAGAGCGCTTCTCCTCACAGCCTTCCTTATGCTGCCCTTCCTCATAAGGAGGGTGCTCCCGGAATTCAGGTCCGTGGCCACGGCTCCGAAGGGGATCCTGGTATCCTGGATGTTGCCGCGGTCAAGCAGTACTTCCAGGGCTTTTTCCAGGAATTCGGGTTTCATTATTCCCGACCTTGACCCCATTGAACTTATGTATATCCTCTGGGCGATAGTCCTTGCGAACTTCTGGAGTATGTGGGAGTCCTGCCCCGGGGGGGCGATATTCTGCAGGCCCAGGGAACCATAATCCACGCTGTTGATGAATTTTTCGTATCTCTCGGTCACGGCCGCAGCGTCGGGGTTCTGTGCGTACATTGCGCCGACTATTGCACCCATTGAGGTTCCCGCTATTATGTCGACAGGGATCCCTTCCTCTTCGAAAACCCTGAGGATCCCGAAATGGGCGGCCCCCCTTGCCCCCCCTCCTCCGAGGGCGATTCCGATCCTGGGCAAAATGGCTACCCCCTTTGCGATTTATGATATTTTCCTGTCTGAATATATATCATGGTATCACCTGGCGACCAGATCCGGACTTGCCTGTAGGGTGCAGAGATCCGTCGATAGAAATTGGAATGGAGTGATACGGATGCGTTACGTGATGGCTATACTCGGTTTTGTGGTGGCTTTTTTCATTATGACGAGGGTACACATGAAAACCCGCCTGGGCCTTGTCGGTGCTCTAATAGTTACGGCTCTTGTCCTGATCTTTTTCACATATTTCTCAACTTACTATCTCCCGCCTGAAAGCCTTGAGGGGTCAGAAGCACTGGCAAGAGTTGCAGAGATGAATGCACGGAGGCTGTTCCTGATCGTGGGGGAAGTTGCCGGTCTGGCCGCCTACTTATTCAGGACCTTCAGAAGGTGAGGAAAGGGAAGCGCCGATAACCAGTGGCTGCGATCCCGCAGGAGCTGCAGCAAGAGGTCGCCTTAGAGGTTCCCTTGCTGCAGGAGTGAAATGGAACATCTGGTCCAGGGTGACAAAGAAATACCCCTTCTTTCGGAGTCCTTCCACGATCAGGGGGATCGCATCCATGGTCCTGCCCAGGCCTCCATGGAGAAGTATCACCGACCCTGGCGCGGCATACTTGATAACCGATGCCGCTATCTGGGCTGAGGTCCGGTCGGTCATGTCCCTGCCGTTCACGTCCCAGAGTATGGTGGACAGACCAAGCTCTTCAACACCGGAGAGTGCAGCCTTGTCCCATCTTCCGCCGGGGGGACGGAAAAACCTGGGGCGGGAGCCGGTTATTGCCTCGATGGCCTGGCTGCAGTAGGCTATCTCGTCAAAGAGTTCTTCCCTTGATACCAGGGTGATGTTTTTGTGTGACCACGTGTGATTTGCCACGGAATGACCCCTTGCTGCAATTTCGGCAAGAAGGCCCGGAAATTGCACTGCCTGTTTTCCCACAATAAAAAAAGACCCCTTGACTCCCAGGTCATCCAGGATATCGAGAAGGGTCTCCGTCGCGAATGCGTGGGGACCGTCATCGAATGTAAGTGCCACTGCAGGTAAGTTTTTCGGGCCTGAATAATGGAGGGCGGCACTAGCAGTGCCCGTTGATGATCCTGTGAATACCGCGATCGCCAGAATGTACAGGAACAAAAGGACTTTTCGGGACATCCAGACATTTCTCCCTCTTGACCAATTTAGCAGGACAATACTTCGCCATGAACTAAAAGTCAAGAATGATTTTGATTTTCCTGTTTTGCCCTTGTTTTATGCGTGTAGTGGCCCGAGGACATGAGTACCCCCAGAGGTTTGAGGGGGGCAATGTTGTCGAAGACGATCTTTATCGACGACGTGATGGGCACCGAAAGTATCGCTCCGACCACACCCCACAGCCAGCCCCACATGAGCAGGGAGACCAGTATTACCACAGGGCTGAGGTTAAGTCTCTCCCCCATGACCTTTGGGGTCAGGAAGTTGCCGATCGTCTGCTGTATGACCAGAAGCCCGATGCTGACGAAAACGGTAGGCCCCAGAACGGGGTAGTACTGGATCAGCGAGATCAGGATGGGCGGGATGGCGGCGATCAGGGAGCCCAGGTTTGGGATGAAATTCAACAGGAACGTCAGCACTCCCCAGGTTATTGCAAAATCCAGATTTACTGCTGTAAAGAGTCCCCAGGCCAGCAACCCGGTGGCTGCACTGATCATGAACTGCAGGAACAGGTAGGAACTTATCTGCCTGGAGATTGAACGGGTGACGGTTCTTGCCCTGGCAGCGTTGCGCGAAGAAAGGGCCATGTCGATCTTGTTGTCGAAATACGGGGCGCCAAGCAGAAGGAACACCAGGAAGAAGACCACCAGGATCAGGTTAGTCAAAAAGCCCATAAGGAACCCTGAAAGAGCCAACAAACGATCACCTATTACCGGTGCAAGGTGGAAATTCTCCCACCATACCGGGGAGAGTTCAAACTGGTTTATCAGGGTGTTGAAAAGGGTTTCGAACCTTGCGTAATAACGGGGGAAAGCCCCTATCATTGCCTGGATGCGGGTGTTGAGGAAGAGTCCTCCCGCCACACAGACACCGATGAAGATCATCAGAACAACAGCAGTGCTCAGTGCAGTGGGAATCTTCCTGTCTGACATGAATTTGACGACGGGGGCGAAAAGGAAATAAAGAAGGCCGGCGATGACGAGCGGAATAAATACGCCCCTGGCCATCTTGAGAACTGCTCCAAGCAGTATGACGGCAATAATGCCGGTGAAAAAAAGGATGATCCGTTCTGTTTTCAAAGAAAACCTCCAATAAAGATCGTAAAAAATTAACTGTAACTCGTAACTCGTAACCCGTGACTCGAAGTAGCAAGATCAGATTCCTGCCGGTGGGCAGACGTTCCGCTTCGCTCTGTCAAGAATGACAAGCCCTTGCCCTTCCAGCCTCCAGTTCCCGTTTTCCTGACGCCTGGGTTTTTTCCGTTGACCATTCACGCCTCAAAGCTTTTCATGATCTTTTCCAGTTCCGCTGCTGCAAGTTCGATAACCGCCATGCAACCAAATATTTCGTCCCTGTATTGATCCTTCAGTGGAGCGCAGTTGATCTCGCCGTGTTTTTCAGCGAACCTGTTCAGAAAGGTCTTGCAGAGTTCCTTTACCTCGGGGTTTTCATGGGCTTTTGTTTTTGTGAACCTGACCGATATTGCTGCAACAGCCCCTGAAAGCGCTCCGCAGCATGTTGTCTCTATACCCATGCCTCCGCCGAAGCCGGCCATTATCTTCAGGCCGGTGTGGTCTATGCCCAGGTCGTATTCATCGTTGGCAGCATAGATCAGGCTCTCTGCACAGTTCATGTCCTCAAGAAGGTAATAGCGTCTTGCCCTGTCGACCAGCATTTGATGACCCTCCGGATTTTCTGGATCGTGAATCGTGAACGGAAAAACGTTAACCCTGAGAACACAGAGATTCACAGATACAGGAGTTTATTATTGAAGACCAGAACCAACGATTATTGTCATCTCGAGGAATGAAATGACGAGAGATCTGTCCTTGTACTTTTCCTCAAGATCCAGATTCCTCACCCGCCAGCCGGCGGGTTCGGAATGACAAACCCTGGTTATTCCTTTTGACCGTTGACTCTCTTTTTGGTCTTGCCTTTCCTGTCGCAGCCTGTCTCTTGCATCCTCGCCTTTGCGATTCACTATTCACGATTCACGGATTCTGAGCCTTTACGACTCACTTATCCTGATCTTGTAATACTCATGCTCCTTCAGGTCGCACCAGAGCAAATTCCTCAACGGCTTTCCGACACCTGTTATCAGCCTGATGGCTTCTGCGGCCTCTATCGCAGCGATGAAAACAGGGGTAAAAGGCGGGTTCCCCGTTAACTCTTCAACTCCCTTGTCGGTCCCCGCCCCCGCTTCCCAGGGAGCACGATCCTCCGGGAAAAGCACGCAGGACTGACCCCAGAACCCACCTATTGCGCCGTGCACCAGGGGTATGGCCATATCCCTGCAGGCAGAGAGAAGAACCGCCCGGGCCTTGTTGCTGTCCAGGGCATCCACTGCGACCTTGCACCCTTCAAGGATAATGGGCGCATTATCAACTGTGAGGTGCTTGTCCCATGCCCTCACTTCCACCGCCCCGTTTATCTTTCTGACCCTCTCAAGGGCTTCAAAGGCCTTGGAGGAATCAATGTTCCCTTCGTCGCAGAAGGCCTGCCTGTTGAGGTTATTGTCGCCGAATACGTCTCCGTCCGCAACGGTTATCTCCCCTAGACCTGCCCTTGCAAGTATCTCGATTATCCACCCGCCCAGGCCTCCGCAACCTATTACGGCGGCCTTCGAGGAGAGAAGCCGGGCCTGGCCTTCAAGTCCAAGGGTCCCCATGTTCCGTTCGTACCTGGAGGGGCATATCCCGTTCTCGCAGGCCCACAATTCGACCATCCTGGCCGGAATACCGGCCTCCGTGGCGGCACTCCTGCAGACCTGCCAGGGTACTAATGAAATATCTCCCTTTTGTGTGCTGGATGAACGGATCTTGTCCTGCCAGTTTTCGGGCATTAACAGGCACCTCCGGATCCTGGGGGATCGATTCTTGATAATAAGAATACCACCATAAACCTGAATGGCTCAAATTAGGGTAAACTGTCAACTATCCAGTCAAATAGCATAAGGAGGGTTCGCATTGAAAAAAGTTTTCATATCCGGAGCTTCCGGTAACGTCGGCAAGATCCTGGTCAGGAAAGTACTTGCAACAGAAGGAATGACCCTTGTTGGCGGGTGGTGCAGGGAGACGGGGAAGGATCTTGGAGAACTGGCGGGAACCGGTCCTGCCGGAATTGTCTCCAGCCCGGACCTTTCCTCGGGGATCCGCGATACTTCACCCGATGTGGTCATCGATTTCACCTCCACGGTGATCCTCATGGAAAACCTCAATGTTTATGCCGATGCAGGTGTTGACGCCGTAATAGGGACTACTGGTCTCACTGACGAGGATATGGTCAAGGTCGAGGATATGGTAAAGGGAAAGGGGCTCCGCTGGGCAGTGATCTCCAATTACGGCCTGGGGATCAACCTGGTGATGGAGTTTATCGAGAAAGCAAGGCAGTTCTATCCATACGTGACCATTACCGACCGGCATCACGTCCGCATGTCCAATGCTCCGAGCGGCACTGCTGCTACACTGGCCAATGTCGCCTCTGCCGGTCCGAAGGGGGAAGTTGAAAGCCGCGAGGTTTTTCCGGGGGTAATGGGAGCCAGGATCGCCGGTATTCCCGTGACATCACAGCGCCTGCCCTACCCTGGACCCTACTCAGAGCACGAGATTACCCTCGCAAGGCAGGATGAGATCCTGAGGATCAATGTGCAGGACTTTTCCAGCGAGATCTACATGGACGGGGTCTTTCTGGCGGTAGACAAGATAGGCTCCCTGCCCCAGGGGACACTTGCCAGGTCACTGAAAGACCTGGGATAGAAGGTAAAAACAAAAATCTTTTCAGACAGGTGTTACAATTAACCAGACGAACCGAGACATGTTGCCATCGCTATTCGGGGAGGGGGTCCCATGTTTTTTGCCACTGAAAATAAACCTGTGTCCGGTGTTCCTGAGGATCTTCTGGAAAAGTGGCAGGGAGCCGTCGATGTGCTGGCCGGAATAGTGAATGTTCCCGTAGCACTGGTCATGAGACTTTCGGGTCCTGAAATAGAGGTATTCGTCTCAAGCAGCACGGAAAACAACCCTTACCGTCCCGGTGACAGCGAGCATTTCGAAGGATCCGGACTGTACTGTGAGGCTGTGATCAGGACTCGCGGAAGGCTGTTGATACCGAACGCTCTGAAGGACGAAAAGTGGTGCAGAAATCCCGACATAAAACTGGGTATGGTCGCCTACCTTGGATTCCCCATTTTATACCCTGACGGGACCCCCTTTGGAACGATATGTGTGCTGGATCGTGATGAGAACCACTTCGGCGATTGGGTGGAAAGGCTAATGGAACAATTCAGGCAATTGTTTGAACTCCACCTTGCACTCCAGCAGAGAAACGAAAAATTGAAGGAATCCCTGGCAGAGATAAGCCGGCTGAGTTCTGAACTGGAGAAAGCGGCCAACACCGATCCCCTTACAGGTCTTTCCAACCGCAGGATTTTCAAGGAGATATTCGAGAGGGAACGATCCCGCCACGGCAGGAGCGGCAGCCAGCTCTGCGTCATTATGGGTGACCTTGACGGCTTCAAGAAGATCAACGACACTTACGGACATTCTGCAGGAGACCGGGTCCTCATAAGGGTAGCCAGAATACTG
>CAZAMZ010000021.1:0-13149 GCA_964486375.1 uncultured Synergistaceae bacterium
GCCTGCCGCAAGGCCGTCGGCTTTTACGACAAACGGGGGTTCCCTTTTCAGGAGAGCTTTTTCAGCCTGTTCCAGGTTTTCGCAAATATCATAGTCAGCCGTCGGTATGTTGTGCCTCGACATGAAACGTTTTGCAAAGCATTTACTGCCTTCGAGCATCGCCCCCTCTGATCCGGGGCCGAAAACGGGGATGCCCTTTTCCCTCAGGCTATCGGCGACTCCCGCGACAAGCGGTGCTTCCGGACCTATCAATACCAGGTCCGGGGTTACCTTTGAAGCCAGCTCAAGGACCTTTCCCGCGTCTGAAGGCTCTACATGATGAATGCGGGCTATCTCTCCAATGCCGGCGTTCCCGGGGGCACAGTCGATTGATGAGACATGCCGGGATCTCGACAGAGCCCAGCAAATGGCGTGCTCTCTTCCTCCTCCACCCAGTACCAGGATCTTCATATGATCACCCCGTGCCTCAGTGGCGGAAAGTTCTCCAGCCGCTGATGAACATGCTGATCCCCAGTCTCAGGGCAGCCTGTTTAACCTCTTCGTCCCTGATGGAACCGCCCGGCTGTATCACTGCAATTATTTTCGCTTCCGCAGCAGCTTCCAGGCTGTCAGGGAACGGGAAATAGGCGTCGGAACCCATAACGGCTCCGTCTGCTTTGCCGTCGGCCTGGATGATGGCCCATTTAACAGCGTCCACCCTGCTGGTAAAGCCTCTTCCTATTCCCACGGAAGTCCCATCTCGCACTATCGAAATGCAATTACTCTTGCCCAGGGCAGCAGCCTTCCAGGCAATGATCAGATCGTCCCAAAGGTCCGGTCTGGGTTCACCTACCCATTCTCCTGAACCGGGAACCGGTAGGGGCGGCAGGGTGTCCTCCTGGAAAAGAATTCCGCTCCAGGTGCTTGCCATCGAGAGACCCGAAGACCTTCCGCCTTCCCATTCAAGGAGGCGCAAATTAGGTTTTTCGCTGGCAAGGATAAGAGAAGCCCCCTCGGAGAATGATGGTGCCACCAGGACCTCCGCGAACTGGTCAGCAATCCTTTTTGCGGTTTTTTCGTCAACTTCGCGGGTAAGGGCGATTATCCCGCCGAAAGCGGAAACAGGGTCACATTCGAAGGCTTTGAGGTAGGACGTGACGGGATCGTCTGCGACGGCTATCCCGCAAGGGGTGGTGTGTTTGATTATCACGCAGGCGCAGTCAGACTGGAACAGGGCCATGCTCCTCATCGCACAGTCGAGATCCAGTATGTTGTTGTACGAAAGAGGTTTCCCTGACAACTGCTTCCAGGGAGTATCCTCAAAAGGGTGTGAAAATAGTGACGCAGACTGGTGGGGATTTTCTCCGTAACGTAGGCCCATCCTCCTTGCAAGAGGCAGTACGGTCACTTCGGGAGATGGGGTCTTTTCAGCCCCGCAAGCCCGTGAGAGTCCTTCGTGAATGACAGCATCGTAGTAGGATGTTTTCAGAAAAGCTTTTAAAGCAAGTTTTTCACGGGTCGACAGGGTAACATTCCCCTCGGAACGGATCTCCTCGACAACGGTCCTGTAATCAGCGGGGTCGGTGACGGGGATGACATGCCTGAAATTTTTTGCGGCAGCCCTGATCAGGGTCACTCCGCCAATGTCGATGTTTTCCAGGAGCGCGTCAAGGTCGGCTCCACTCCGATAGGCCTCCTCAAAAGGGTACAGGTTGCAGACAACCATGTCTATCATCGGAATACCGAATTTTTCCACGTCGGCTAGGTCGGTCTCAAAGTGCCGTCTCGCAAGAATACCCCCGAAAACAGACGGATGAAGGGTCTTTACCCTGCCTCCCAACATGTGGGGGTAACCGGTGAGGTCTTCCACCTCTTTGACTGGCACACCTGCCTCCCTGATATGCCTTGCCGTTCCGGAACTTGACACGATCTCCCATCCAATTTCTGCAAGGTTTCTCGCCAGTTCGGCTACGTCCTTCTTGTCGTAGACAGAAACCAGCGCCCGTTTCTGACCCATGGCAAGCTCTCCTTTCAAGTCTTCAGGACATGATCCCGATCAGTGCCCTGGTAAATAAGACGTGCTCTGTCCGGTGTATACGTTCCTCGAGATCTTCGATAGTATCCCCCGGAAGTATCCTGACAGGCTCCTGGGCAATTATCCTGCCGTGGTCCACCAGTTCATCGACAAAATGAACCGTTACGCCGGTGATCTTCACCTCGTGTTCAAAGGCTTCCCTTATCGAGTTTTTGCCGGGAAAAGAGGGAAGCAGGGAGGGATGGATATTGATGATGCGGCCCTTCCTCCCGGCAACGAAATCCGGAGAGAGTATCCTCATAAAACCGGCCAGGGCAATCCAGCCCGTTCCTGTGTCTTTCATCAGCCTGTCCAGGCATTCTTCTGCTTTCTTTTTACCCTGGGTGGAATAGGGGAGTACCCTTACGGGGATCTCCCTTTCCCGGGCCCATGAAAGTCCCGGCGCGTCCGGTCTGTCGCTTGCAACAAATGAAACGTCAGCATCCAGCAGGCCGGCCCCGCAATTGTTCACAAGGGCCATCATGTTGGATCCTCTTCCCGAGATCAGTATGGCCAGACTGTTCTTCAATCGGATACCTCACCGATAATAATTGGCTTTTCTCCCTGTTCCTCGAGAAGGGAGGCCAGGCCTTCAATGTCCCTGGGGGAAACTATCATGACAAAACCGACACCGAGATTGAAAACACGGCGCATTTCCGGTTCTTCAACCCCCCGTTCCTGGATCAGTCCGAAGACAGGAGGACGTTCCCATGAGGAATATTCTATCAGCGGCCTCAGGTTGCCAGGAAGGATCCTTTTCACGTTGTCCTCAAGGCCGCCTCCTGTTATGTGGGCCATCCCCCTAACCATTCCCGAGGATGCAGCCGAAAGCGCCTGGCGGACATAAAGGCGGGTGGGGGTCATAAGCATTTCAATGAGCGTCTGTCCCGTCCCGGCTACTTCCAGATCGCAAGGGAGACCTGGCTCTTCCCCCAGGAGACATTTTCTTGCAAGGGAGAATCCGTTGCTGTGCAAGCCGGAACTGGGCAGTCCCAGTAAAATATCCCCCCGGGAGACCTTCCTTCCGTCAATAAGATCCTTCCCGTCAACGATCCCTACGGCAAAGCCCGCAAGGTCGAAGCCCCCGGGCCCGTAAACCCCTGGCATCTCCGCAGTCTCTCCGCCGAGGAGGGCGCAGCCGCAAGACGCGCATGCTTCAGCAACACCTTCAATAATCGGTCCCAGAATACTGGTGTCCAGAAAACCGCAGGCAATGTAATCCAGGAAGAAGAGGGGTTTTGCACCACAGGTTACAAGGTCATTCACGTTCATTGCGACAAGATCCTGGCCGAGCCCGCGATATATCCCTGACATACGGGCTATCTCCAGTTTTGTGCCTACCCCGTCGGTGCATGCCGCAAGCATCCTGCCTTCACCAATGCTGTAAAGTCCGGCAAAGCCGCCGATACCGCCTGTCACCTCCGGGGTCGAAGCCCTGGAAGCTACTTTCCTGACGAGGTCTATCCAGGCATCGCTTCTTTCCAGGCTGACCCCTGCCTTCTCATAGGTCCATTCCATTATCCTCGCCCCCGTCGAGGTAATCCCCGCTGAAGCAGGCAGTACAAATATTCGTTTCCGGAAGTCCTATCGCCGAGACAAGGTCATCGACACCCAGGTAATCAAGGGAGTCGGCCCCGATCTCGCAGCGGAGCGTTTCAATGTCGAGCCTGGCAGCTGCCAGTTCCTCGCAGGTTGGAGTGTTAATGCCGTAGTAGCAGGGAAAACGAACGGGCGGGGATGCTATCCTTATGTGAATCCTGGCGGCCCCGTCCTGGCGGAACATGGAGATAACCCTCTTGACGGTCGTTCCCCTTACTATTGAGTCGTCTACGACGGCCAGTTCCTTTCCCGTGATAAGGGACTTGATAGGGTTGAGCTTGATCCTGACTCCCAGATTGCGCACCCTCTGGGTTGGCTGGATAAAGGTCCTTCCTATATACCTGTTCCTCACAATAGCCTTCTCGTAAAGCTGTTTTGAGCATTGCGCATAACCCATCGCTGCTATTGTACCGCTGTCAGGCATTCCCGTAACCATGTCCGCCGAAGGGCATGGCGACCTTCCTGCCAGCCTGCATCCAAGGGCCTTTCTCACCTCGTAGACAGAACGGCCGTCGATCACGCTGTCGGGGCGGGCAAAATAAACAAACTCGAAAGAGCAGGCGTATTTCCTTTCAGCACTGTGGGGTATCCTGATGCTTTTAATGCCAGCCTCATCGATAACGACTATCTCTCCAGGTTCCACATCCCTGACAAGGGTGGCACCTACTATATCCAGTGCGCAGCTCTCGGAAGCTATATAGGTCGTATCGTCCCTTCTGCCTATCACCAAAGGCCTGAAGCCCCATGGATCCCTCGCGGCGACAAGTCTGTTGCCGATCAGAACGGCAAGGCTGTAAGCTCCGCGAAGTCGCCGAAGGGCATCGACCAGTGCGTCCAGGGGAGGTTTATGCGATTGATGGGCCATGAGGTGAATTATGGTCTCGGTATCCGAAGTGGACTGGAAAATGGCACCCCTGGCCTCGAGCATTTTCCTTATCCCACAGGCATTTGTAATGTTGCCGTTATGTGCAACTGCGACGGATCCCATTGAATAGTTTGCGCTTATCGGCTGGGCGTTGGAAAGGTCCGATGGCCCGGTAGTGGAGTACCTTACATGACCAATGGCCGAATTCGCGCTGATGGAGGAGAGATGTTTCTGATCCAGTGCGACATGTACCAGTCCCATACCCCTGAAGGAAAGGACCCCCTCGCTTCCCCCGTTGGGATTCCATGCAATGCCGGCAGACTCCTGGCCGCGATGCTGCAGCGCGTAAAGCCCGAGGTATACATCCTCCAGGACAGAACTTCCGTTTTTGCAGAAGGCACCGAAAATACCGCACATGTCTATTCACCCCTCCAGTATTCCTGCATTTCGCTGACTGGCAGGATCTCGTTGTCCCCGATAGACAGGGAACTGCCGCCCGTAACTCCTATCTTCCTTAGCTGGAAACCATCCCAAACTTTCTGAAAATGCTCTCGAGACCGGGAAGGAACAAGGTAGACAGCCCGAGGCCCCCATTCACCGAAAAGAAGATCGGGCCAAAGATCGTCCGTTCCCATGTCCAGGGTCAAACCCGTACCCGATAACAAGCAGATCCTGGCCAGGGCTGTAAGAAGCCCGCCTCCCGCCACGGGTCTCGCGCATGTCGCATGTTTGTCCAGAGCGGTTCTGAGTGCCCTTTCCATGAAGGCTCTCTCTGTTTCAGGTTCATAGGATATGCAGCCTTCACGGGTTCCGATACCGGTCAGCCTCGAATAGAGGCTACCTTTAAGCACCCCGGAGGGAGGACCTGCAAGGAATACATCTTCTCCCCCTGACGCGGCCTGATCGTCAAGGGGCAAGGAATTTTTCCCGTAAAGCCCGACAACACCGACCAGCGGGGTCGGCATGATCCTTCCTTCCGGGTTTTCGTTGTAAAGGCTTACGTTACCGGAGACCACCGGGCAGGACAGGTCTTTCGCCACCGCGGATAGCCCCTTGACGGATTCTTCAAGGACCCAGAAGTTTTCAGGGTTTTCGGGGGAGGGGTAGTTCAGGCAGTTCGTCATGCCCAGGTGGGTTGCACCGCTCACCCATAAGGGCCTGAGGGCCTTCAGAAAGGTTTCGGCAGTGCCCCGGAAGGGATCTATATCGCACTTCCATGGGTCGGTCTCCATTGTTGCCCCAACGAGTCTTCCGTTCTGCCGTAAACGGAAGACCGAAACACTTCTTCCTGGGGGCACTATCGTGTTGGTCTGGATCATGTAGTCGTATTGCCTGTAGATATGCGATTTGTCTTTTATGCAGTGGTCCCGCAGGAGGAGGGAAACCGTTTCACGGATCCCCTTGGGGTTCATCGGGCCTGTCCTGCCTGTTTCACTCCCGGTTTCTGAAGAAGGCTTTCTTGATGGCCATGAAATGGGAGGGCACCCTCCACCGACCATTTCCGCCGGAAGGCTGACAACCTCCTTGCCCTTGCTGGTCATGACGAAGAGCCCATCGTCAGTGACCTCACCGATGGCGGCGCATTCCAGTTGCCACTTCGCTGCGATCGACCCTATCTCATCGAGGTTCCGTGGTTCCGCAATGATCAGCATCCGTTCCTGGGATTCCGAAAGGGCGATCTCCCACGGCTCCATCTCTTCCCTTAGGGGCACCAGGTCAGCCTCTATCCTTATTCCAGTGCCGCTTTTAGCAGCTATCTCGCTTGAAGATGAGGTTATCCCCGCTGCACCCATGTCCTGCATGGCCACGATCAGTCCCCTGGAGTGAATTTCAAGGCAGCATTCGATAAGGAGTTTTTCCACGAAAGGATCGCCTATCTGTACCTGGGGACGGCTTGAACTGGTGTCATCGGCAAGTTCGGAAGAGGCAAAGGCTGCCCCGGCAATCCCGTCTTTCCCCGTACTGGATCCAACAAGAATTGCCAGTTGGCCGGGCAGGGCGGTTTTTGAACTGACAATGCCGTCCAGTCTTACGGTTCCCAGGCACATTGCGTTGACCAGGGGGTTGCCGTTGTAGCATTCCGCGTAAAGGGTCTTCCCGCCGATAGTCGGTACCCCGACGGCGTTCCCGTATCCGGCGATGCCTTTGACTATCCCGTCGGCAAGAGCCGCCGCGCGGGGAGAGCTTTTCAAGCCCAGGCAAAGCCCGTCCATCAGGGCAGCGGGTCTGGCACCCATGGCAAGGATGTCCCTGATGATGCCGCCCACCCCTGTCGCTGCTCCCTGGTAGGGTGCTACCGCTGAAGGGTGATTGTGGCTTTCGACCTTGAAAGCAATTCCCCAGCTGTCCCCGGTATCAACAATTCCTGCATTTTCACCGGGACCCTGTACCACATGACCTCCTTCCTTCGGAAGCATCGAAAGAAGGCGTCTGGTGGATTTGTAACTGCAGTGTTCCGACCACATTACGCCCAGGATACGCAACTCGGAATAGTTGGGTTCCCGTTGCAGCAATTCGCAGATCGCGGAGTATTCGGAAGAGTTAAGCCCCGCTGATCTGAAATCGGCGTTCATTATCTATCCCTCCCTTCCAGCCAGGCAGCAAGAG
Organism: uncultured Synergistaceae bacterium; assembly: GCA_964486375.1. Lineage (GTDB taxonomy): Bacteria > Synergistota > Synergistia > Synergistales > Thermovirgaceae > UBA4066. The sequence goes on from CAZAMZ010000021.1 coordinate 7,125, forward strand.
ATCTCCAGAGGGATACCCCGTCAACTGAACCGAGGATATCCTCGCTTGCCCTTTCAGGGTGGGGCATCATTCCAAGGACATTCCCCGACTCGTTGGTTATCCCGGCAATGCAGTTAAGGGCTCCATTCGGTGAGAATAAGTCATCTGCCTCGCCTTCGGGGGAGCAGTAACGGAAAACGACCCGGCCTTCTGCTTCCGTTTTTTCAAGTTCTTCGCCGGGGAGGAAGTACAATCCCTCGTAATGAGCTATCGGTATTCGAAGCACCTGTCCCTTCCTGTAGAGTGAGGTAAAAGGGGTGTCGTTCCTCTCTACACGGATATAACAGAAGTCGCAGATGAATGAGAGGGACCTGTTTGCCAGAAGAGCTCCCGGCAAAAGTCCGGTTTCGGTAAGGATCTGGAAACCGTTGCATATGCCCAGCACGGGAAGCCCTGCTTCGGCATGTTCTATTACTGATCTCATGATGGGTGATTTTGAAGCCATGGCGCCGCACCTGAGATAGTCCCCGTAGGAGAATCCACCCGGGAGGACCACCAGTCCGGTTCCGGCGGGAAGCTGGTCTGCCTCGTGCCAGACCATTTCAGGGACGGTTCCGGTCACTGAAGAAATGGCGTGAGCGGTATCCACGTCGCAATTGCTTCCGGGGAAGACTATGATCGAGGTGTTCATGGGGCGCATCTTTCTACCATGACGGAGTGATCTTCGACAAGATCGTTCACCAGCAGTTCCCTGCACATTTTTTCGGCTGCCTCCGCTGCTTCCTTTTCGTCACTTGCCTCGATGGTCACCTGGATATACTTTCCAACTTTCACTTCCCCTACAGATGAGAAGCCGATCCTGCAAAGGGCTTTCCCTACGGCTTTGCCCTGGGTGTCCAGAACTCCTTCCCTCGGGAAAACAAGTATCTTTGCCTTGAAAGTCATCTCGAACCCTCCTCTGACAGTCTTTTCCAGACCTCACCGTAAGACTCCAGGACGTTCCCGAGATCCTTCCTGAAGCGGTCCTTGTCCATTTTTTCCCCGCTCGAAATGTCCCAGAGCCTGCAAGTATCAGGTGAAATCTCGTCGGCAAGGATGATTGCCCCCTCTGGTGCGCGTCCGAACTCCAGTTTGAAGTCGACGAGGACGATTCCCGCCTGGCGGAAACGGTCCTTGAGGATCTCGTTCACCCGGAGGCCCATGACCCTGATCTCTTTTATCTCTTCCGGTTCGGCCCAGCCGAAGGCTGTAATATGATCCTCGGTTACGATGGGGTCACCCAGTTCGTCGTCCTTGAGGTAAAACTCAACAAGAGGTTCCTTCAGCACCAGACCCTCCTCGATCCCGAGCCTTTTGCAGAGAGACCCCGTCGCTATATTCCTGACAACCAGTTCAAGGGGCACTATCCTGACCCTTTTCACGATCTGGTGCTCTTCATCGACCATCCTGATGAAATGGGTCGGAATGCCCATGGATCCCACGTAGGTCAGGAGGTAAGCACTGATCAGGTTGTTCAGGCGCCCCTTGCCGGGAATGGATGCTTTTTTAAGGGCATTGAAGGCTGTAAGGGAGTCCTTGTATTCGACGAGAAGGATCGACGGGTCTTCCGTCAGGAATAATCTTTTTGCCTTTCCCTCGTAAAGCATTTTCATTTTTTTCAAAGGTCATTCCTCCAGCAAAAAATATACTAACATTATTTGGCTCAAATGGATAAATGTCAATAAAAAATCCAGACCTGATTTTTTCAGAACGAATCGGCCCAGGCAGGCTTTGGGGTTGCTGTTCGGGATGTTTTGTAAGTGACAGAAATAACATTCGATGCTAGAATACTGCCGGTTCGAGGAAGCCTGTAAAAGCCCTTTAATATGTTCTGTTAAATAATTCACATAAGTCTCCCTCAGGGGAAAAGAGCAGGAGGAATTATTCTATGAGTGGTTTCAAGTCTCCCGTCGAACTGGCAAAATCCGCATGTCTTGCAGCAAAGGCCAAGGTGGCCTGGAGCGTCCCGCAGATGCTGGTCCTTGGAATAATGGCAGGCGCCTATATAGCCTTTGGCGGATGGCTGATGACAGTAGTCACCCACGACCTTGCCGCAAATATGGGCCTGGGTTTCTCCCGGTTCCTTGGAGGTGCCATATTCAGTGTAGGACTGATGCTCGTTGTCATTGCCGGCGGGGAGCTCTTTACCGGCAACTGCATGATGCCGCTGAGCGTCATGGCCGGATGCACCCCCATGAGCGGAGTGTTCAGGAACTGGTTCTGGGTGTATACTGCCAACCTTATCGGCAGCCTGCTCGTCGCTTTCCTTATCTATTATTCAGGTCTCTGGAAGGGTCCCATCGGCGTTAACGCTTTCAGGATCGCGGCAGGAAAGATGAGCCTTCCGATAGGAGAAGCCGTATTCCGGGGGATACTCTGTAACTGGCTCGTTGTCCTGGCCGTCTGGATGAGCATGGCAGCCACCGACATTATCGGCAAGATCTGGGCCATTTTCTTTCCGATCATGGCCTTTGTCGCTTCAGGGTTTGAACACTCCGTAGCAAATATGTACTTCATGGCCCTTGGGCTTCTCCTGAAGGGCGACCCGGCAGTGGTCAGCGGTGCCGGCCTTTCCCAGGAAGTACTTTCAAACGTTACGATCGGCGGGTATATGCATAACCTCATCCCGGTCACTATTGGAAATATGATCGGGGGCATTCTTTTCGTGGCTGTTTTCTATTTCCTTGTTTTCAGGACGAACCTTGAGGATATCGGATAAAGGCGAAACCAGATCAGATCAGTTAAAGGATCAAAATTTTCGTGGCGGCAGCGGATTTATCTACGCTGCCGCTGTTGTTCTTTCGGGCGGAAGAGGAACGAGGGCAGGGGGTGCAAAAGCCTTCCTGTCCGTAGACGGCTGTTACCTTATAGAACAGGTCTTGAAAAAATGCCTTGCCCTATTTCCGGATGTCATGGTTTCCTGCAGGCGTGAGGATGCAATCTCTATCGAAAAGATCCTTGGAGGGCTCCCGGATCTTTCCAGGGTAATCGTTATTCCGGACCGCGTCGATGGCCCGGGACCACTTGAAGGAATTTCCACCGGCCTGGCGTCGAGCAGAATGGAATGGGTTTTTGTAACAGGCTGTGACATGCCCCTCATCCAGGAATCTGTGATAAGGTTCATGTGGCACAGAAGGGAAGAAAACAAGGATGCTGTCGTTGCAAGGATCGGAGGCCATATCGAACCCCTTCATGCCTTCTACCGCAAAGAGGTGCAAAAGGCGGTAGATCACGCGATCGCCAGATCCATGCACAAGATCACTTCCTTTTTCCCCGATATCTCCCCCCTCGTAATTGAAGAAGAGGAGATATCCCATATTCCCGGCTTCAGGCGTTCCTTCACCAACATCAATACCCGGGGGGACATACGGAAATGGCTGGAGGGAAGGTTTGGTCTTAACTGACGGTCTCCCTGCAACTTCCATCCAATGACAATTCCCCCCCTCTTGGTTAGAATAAGTCTCGTTTCTCCATAAGAGGTGTTTGCCGATGAGCGTGCCCATGGAACGCATAAGGAATTTCTGTATCATTGCCCATGTAGATCACGGAAAATCAACCCTGGCAGACCGTCTGCTCGAGGCTACGACTACAGTCAGCGCAAGAGAGATGCGCGAGCAGATCCTTGATACCCTTGAACTGGAACGGGAGAGGGGGATAACCATCAAACTTGTCCCGGTCCAGATGAAATATCTTGGAAGCGATGGGCTGGATTACGTTCTTAATCTTATCGACACGCCGGGGCATGTGGACTTTTCTTACGAGGTATCCAGGTCCCTCGCAGCCTGCGAAGGGGCCCTCCTCATCGTTGATGCCGCTCAGGGAGTTGAAGCCCAGACCGTGGCGAACGCATACCTGGCTGTCGATCACGGGCTTGAGATAATCCCCGTGATAAACAAGATAGACCTCCCTTCAGCGCAGCCCGAACAGGCCGCGAAAGAGATCGAGGAGGTCGTCGGACTGGACTGTTCGGACGTCCTGCTCGCAAGCGCCAAGGAGGGAAAGGGCATCAGCGAGATACTGGAGGCGGTCATTAAAAGGGTGCCCCATCCCTCCGGGGAAAGGGGAAAGCCGCTTCAGGCGCTTGTTTTCGATTCCATCTACAACAACTACAGGGGTGTTGTCTGCTATATAAGGGTGACTAACGGGACCATACGCACAGGAGATATGATCACCTTCATGGCGACGAGAAGGAGCTTCCAGGCGGAAGAAATAGGTGTGTTCTGCCCTGACATGCGTCCTGTCGATGAGCTTGGGCCCGGTGAGGTGGGATACCTTATCGCCAACATCAAGACAGTGGAAGAAGCAAGGGTAGGAGACACGGTTACCTCGTCGAGAAATCCTGCCCTGGCGCCGCTGCCGGGCTACAGAAAGGTAAAACCGGTGGTGTTTTGCGGGTTTTACCCCATAGAGAGAGATGAGTACCCCCAACTCAGGGACGCCCTGGAAAAACTTCAGATGAACGATTCGGCAATATTTTTTGAGCCCGAAACATCGACTGCCCTGGGGTTTGGTTTCAGGTGCGGATTCCTTGGCCTGCTTCACATGGAAATAGCCAGGGAAAGACTGAACAGGGAGTTCGGCGTCGATCTTGTCGCTACTGCACCAAACGTTATCTACCAGATAAGGGGAACCGATGGTTCCCTTACAGAAGCCCACAGACCCTCCGATTTCCCTGAATCAAATCTGATAGAGGAAGTCCTGGAGCCGTTTATCAGGATAACCGGTTTCGTGCCTTCGGAATACGTCGGGAAGGTCATGCAGCTCTGCCAGGACCGGAGGGGCGTCTTTGTGGGGATGGACTATATTACACCCCAGAGGGCCCGAATAGTCTATGAATTGCCACTGGCTGAATTCATCATTGATTTCCACGACAGGCTGAAATCCGCGACAAGGGGTTTTGCTTCGATAGATTACGAACACGCGGGTTTCCGCTCCTCCAACCTTGTCAAGGTTGACGTCCTTATCGGCGGGGAACCTGTGGACGCTTTCTGTTTCGTATGCCATTCCGACCGGGCTTACAATCGGGGACAGGAAGTCGTGAGAAAACTGAAGGAGATCATCCCCAGGCAGCTTTTCGAGGTTTCCCTCCAGGCCGCCATAGGCAAGAGGGTCATTGTTCGGCAGAATGTCAAACCCTTGCGAAAAGATGTTCTGGCCAAGTGTTACGGCGGGGATATTACCAGGAAAAGGAAACTGCTCGAGAAACAGAAGGAGGGCAAGAAGAGGATGAAACAGATCGGCAGGATATCTCTGCCGCAAGAGGCTTTCCTTGCCTTTCTCAAGGCCGGCGATGAGGAAGAAGAGTAGCCCTGAGGGAGTTGTCTCCCTCTATGTCCATATTCCCTTCTGTGAGAAAAAATGCCCTTACTGTTCATTTTTCAGCACTCCCGTTACCGGGGACAAGATCGAAAAATTCCTGGTATCCCTTGAACGCGAGACAGCCTTGCTAAAGGCTGTCCATGGAGTGATACCTCCTGTCAGGACAGCATATATCGGCGGCGGCACCCCTACGGTCCTCGCCCCATCACAATGGTCCCGGCTTATCGCGATACTGGAAAAAGGCTTCAGGTTCCTTTCCGGAAGCGAGGTTTCCGTGGAGGCCAACCCCGGATCGATCAGCACGGAACACCTTTCGGTATGGAAAGACTGGCGGGTGACAAGGGTAAGCATCGGCGTCCAGAGCCTTGTCGAGAAAGACCTCGCCATCCTGGGCCGCCCGCACAATGCATCTCAGTCTGCTGAGGCTATAGGAATCGTGGATCAAGCTGGTCTCTCGCCCTCGGCCGATCTACTTTTCGGACTTCCCGGCCAGGAGATCAGGGGCTGGCATGAAAGCCTTGAGGGTGTGATCCGAGCCGGAGTGGATCACGTTTCCGTTTACCAGCTTACCCTTGATCCCGGAACCCCCTGGGGTGATAACCCGCCGGCGGGACTACCCGATGGGTACCCATTTTACAGATGGGCTCAGTATTATCTTGAATACAAAGGGTACCGCCAGTACGAAATT
>CAZAMZ010000022.1:0-12717 GCA_964486375.1 uncultured Synergistaceae bacterium
TATCAGCCTAAAGAAAACGCCTACGACTACTACCGGATGGTGTACAACCGCGGAAGGGCGTTGAGAATTTATGCTAATCAGGTTCGCATTAAAATATGAAAAATGATGTATAATAACAATTGATCCATGCCGGCCCTGCATGGGGCCTGTCATCTTTTTCAACGCTCACGGCGGGGGTGCATCTGTTTTGTTCTAAAAATGACCACAGGATATTTCCCCGGTTCATTCCTTCGGCTGATCGATGGCAAAGGACCATTTGCGTATGCTCCGCAAAAAAATCATAGGCACCTCTGAAGTTGAACGCTCCTTTTAATGATGAAAATGGGAAATTGCGATCATTCCTGACGCAAGATCGCAAAAGGTGGTGAGGCAGGCGGGAAAAAACAAGAGATAGAGGATCGCAGTGAAAATTTTCAGAAAATACAAGAAGGAGGTTTTTTCATGTCGGCAAAACAGCAAGTCAAGCCGGGCCTTGGGCTTTCAGTCGCAGTATTCGTGGCTGCCGCAATTATCATCAGTTATGGAGTACTAAAACTTGGGGTAGACGCTCATATCCCTATAGTATTTTCCGCAGTGGTCGTCTGCATTGTTGGGCTGACGGTCCTTAAAATGCCCTGGTCGCAGATCGAGGAAGGTGCGCTGAACGCCATAGCGGTAGCTCTGCAGGCTGTGGTGATCCTTATGATCATAGGAATGGTCATAGGGATCTGGATCCAGAGCGGGGTGGTCCCGAGCCTGATCTACTATGGCCTGGACATCCTGGCGCCCTCGATCTTCCTCCTGGCGACCCTGCTGATCACATCAGTCGTATCCCTTTCAACGGGTTCCTCGTGGACGACCTCAGGTACTGTCGGCATTGCTCTCATGGGTATCGCCCACGGACTCGGGATACCGGCCCCTGTGACCGCCGGAGTGGTTGTCTCCGGGGCGTATTTCGGTGACAAGATGTCGCCCCTTTCGGATACCACCAACCTCGCCCCTGCCGTTGCCGGTGCCAACCTCTTCGACCACATCCGCGCAATGATCTGGTCAACGGGGCCGACCTACCTTATTGTCGCCGCCATATGCGTTGTACTGGGCATGAATTATGCAGGGGGAACGATCCACGCAGAGAAGATCGACGCTATCCAGCAGATGATGAAGGCCGAGTTCAATATCGGATTCCTTGGTTTTGTACCTCCTGTCCTGGTCATTGCCCTTGCTGTAAGAAAGACCCCCGCGATCCCGGGACTTTTCACCGGCGTCCTTGTAGCAGCCCTTATGTCCGCATTCCAGGGCAACGGCCTTGGTGACATCGTTGACGCGATCCACTACGGATACGGTGCGACCGTTTCCGGGGAATTTGCCGGAGCAGAAGGAGAGGCGATCCTGAATCTTCTCAGCCAGTTCAACCTCAACATCGCGCCCGAAATGGCTTCAGAAGTTGGAGAGATGTTAGACAGCCTTGTCTCGAGGGGCGGCCTCGACTCGATGATGTGGACCATCTCGCTGATCTTCTGTGCCCTCTTTTTCGGGGGCGCAATGGAGGCTTGCGGCTTTCTCGAGACCATCGTTCACGCCATCACCGATAAGGTGAAAACCGTCGGCGGCCTGATGGCGTCGGTTATAGGGACCTGTTTCCTGGCCAACCTTTTCCTCGGTGACCAGTACCTGTCCCTGGTAATACCGGGCAGGATGTTCAAGACAGCTTTCGAGGAGAAGGGCCTTGCCCCGAGGATGCTCTCCAGGGCGTCGGAAGATGCCGGGACCCTTACATCGGCGTTGATCCCCTGGAATACCTGCGGCGCTTTCCAGAGCAGCGTTCTCGGCGTTCCGACCCTTGCCTACGCACCCTATGCTTTCCTCAACTACCTCAACCCCATCGTTTCCATAATCATTTCCTACATGAAGATAGGGATCTACTGGCGGAAGGAAGACGGCACGGACGTTGTCTCCAGGGAGAAACCTTAACCTGAAGAATTCTTTCAGAACGATTTACTGATCAGGAACAGGAAAGGGCGGGGTTCACCCGCCCTTTCGCTTTCCCGTTCACGTTTTTGATTTTCTTGACATCCTGAGCGTAGCGAAGGATCCTGGTTTGACCCTCCGAGTCTCCTGCCTTGTCCTTGCGATCCTCCCAATTTGACACCCCTGAACGGGAGGGTGTACGATAAATTCCAGAATGCATACAAGTCTATCTTTTCAATTCATAGACCGGGAGGGAAAGAAATGCAGCCGAGAGACCGTCTGGAAATACCCCTTTGGAAGAATGTAACCGAAGGGGAGTGGAGCGACTGGAAGTGGCAGCTTGCAAATCGGATTACAACTGTTGAACGGCTGAAGCAGGTCATCAATATCAACGAAGAGGAGACAGCTGCGATAGGCAGGAGCCTGGGCAAACTTAGAATGGCCATAACCCCTTACTATGCCTCCCTTATGGATCCCGGGGACCCCTCATGCCCGGTGAGGATGCAGGCTGTGCCGACGGAACACGAGACCAGGCTTGCCAAGGCGGACCTTCACGACCCGCTCCACGAGGACGTGGACTCGCCCACGCCAGGCTTGACGCACCGTTACCCCGACAGGGGGTTGCTTCTCATTACCGACCAGTGCAGCATGTACTGCCGCCACTGCACAAGGAGACGCCATGCCGGCGAGACCGACAAGGCTTACGGTGAAGAACAGATCAAAAAGTGCATCGAATATATCAGGAAGACCCCGTCATTCAGGGACGTGCTTCTCTCTGGCGGTGACCCGCTTACTGTCGATGATGACAGGCTCGAGTGGGTCATATCCGAACTTAGGAAGATCCCCCATGTGGACTTCGTAAGGCTTGGGAGCAGAATGCCAGTGGTCTGTCCCCAGAGGATCACTGACAAGCTGTGCTCAATGTTGAAGAAATATCACCCGATCTGGCTCAACACCCACTTCAATCACCCGAAAGAGGTCACGAAAGAATCTTCCGAAGCGTGTGCGAAGCTTGCTGATGCCGGAGTTCCCCTCGGGAACCAGACGGTCCTGCTGAAAGGCATTAATGACTGTCCCTACCTGATAAGGGAACTTAACCAGAGGTTGCTCAAGATAAGGGTCAACCCCTACTACATATACCAGTGCGATCTGTCAGAGGGCATAGAGCACTTCAGGACCAGTGTGGGCAAAGGTATCCAGATCATTGAATACCTGAGGGGGCACACCACGGGAATGGCGCAGCCGCTCTTCATAGTGGATGCCCCTGGAGGGGGAGGCAAGATCCCCGTAGGTCCGAACTACGTTTTGAGCCAGTCCGACAGGAAGATCATTCTGAGAAATTACGAGGGCGTGCTTACGGTTTATACTGAACCCGAGGACGATATCAGCCGTCCCGAGGAGCTCTACCACTGGGAAGAATACACGGCAAGACAGAGGAGCCTCTCACGGGAGGGGCTGATCAAACTGTTCGAAGGAGACCTCCTGTCGCTGGAGCCTGCACACCTGGATCGCAGGGAGAGAAACAAGAAAACCAACTGACGTTGAGTGAAACAGGGGGTGCACCTTGTGGAAGAACTTCTGGTATCCCGTTCTGTTACACCCTTCCCGAAATGGATGAAGTGGATGGCCCTTTTGGTGGGCATTCTGCTCATCGGTGACGGGATGAGAAGCTTCATGTTCCACAAGATACTGGTTGGAGCTGTACTTGCCTATGTTTCTGGTTATGACAAAAGGATCGTCATCTCGCCTGACGGGATCGTGCGTCAGACCCGGACCTGGATTACGTCCAGCTCTACCCTTCTGCCGTGGAATGAGATAAAGTATGTCAACTTCGCCTACAAGGGTTCCAGGATGATGTGTTTTTTCGAGAAAGATGTAACAGGTCTGAAAGTGCTTTTCGAAAGATCCGATGAACCCGAGATCCGGAGGATCCTGGCAAAATACATCCCCGAAGTGGAAACTGGCGTAGTTGGAGCCAGTGGATAAGGGTACTGTTGACAAACCGCCTTAGGGTGTATGCTTTGAAAGAGGAAGTGTGTTATCACACTCACGCGATCATCAGACATGGAAGGAGGAATGCGGGAGCGACCTGATACTGACAAGAACTGATGTTCTTCAGGATAGGCAGGACATTCGATATTGAAGGAGGTCCCATTTGATGGCTCAGAAAACCCAAGTCAAACCAGGTCTTGGTCTTTCTTTGGCCGTGTTCGCTGCAGCAGCCGTAATGATCAGTTATGGGGTCCTGAAATTGGGCGTTGACGCCCATGTACCTATCGTTTTTTCCGCAGTCCTTGTATGCATAGTTGGCCTCACCGTTCTCAAGATGCCCTGGTCCCAGATAGAAGAGGGCGCGCTGAACGCAATAGCCGTTGCACTCCAGGCTGTCGTGATCCTGATGATCATAGGCATGGTCATAGGAATATGGATGCAGAGCGGCGTTGTCCCAAGCCTCATTTACTACGGTCTTTCTATTCTTTCTCCTTCCATCTTTCTGCTCGCGACACTCCTGATCACGTCGATCGTTTCGCTGTCCACGGGTTCATCATGGACCACTTCAGGGACCGTCGGGATAGCACTTATGGGGATAGCCCACGGACTTGGTATCCCCGCCCCCCTGACGGCCGGGGTCGTTATATCGGGAGCTTATTTCGGCGACAAGATGTCACCCCTCTCTGACACCACCAACCTGGCTCCAGCCGTAGCCGGCTCCAGCCTTTTCGATCATATCCGTGCGATGGTATGGTCCACTGGACCCACCTACCTGATCGTTGCCGCAATATGCATAGTCATAGGCATGAAATATGCCGGCGGAACCCTGGATGCTGAAAAGATCTCTGCCATGCAGCAGATGATGAAGGCAGAATTCAATATCGGACTCCTTGGATTCCTTCCGCCAGTCCTGGTAATTGTCCTGGCCGTTATGAAAACGCCGGCCATTCCGGGACTCTTTGCCGGAGTCCTGGTGGCTGCCGTCATGTCGGCGGTACAGGGCAATGGCCTCGGTGACATTATCAACGCTATCCATTACGGGTACGAGGCTTCCTTCGCGGCAGACGTGGCAGGAGCTGAAGGCGGCGCCCTGTTGAGTCTTCTGGGCGAGGCCAACCTCAGCGTTGCCCCGGAGATGGCGACCGAGGTCGGGGAACTGCTCACGGACCTTCTTTCCCGTGGTGGTCTCGATTCGATGATGTGGTCCATATCTCTTGTATTCTCGGCGCTCTTCTTTGGCGGTGCCATGGAGGCCTGCGGCTTCCTGGAGACCATAGTCGGCTCCATAACCAAGCAGGTTAAGACCGTGGGAGGCATGATGGGTGCCGTTATAGGATCCTGTTTCGTGGCCAACCTTTTCCTGGGAGACCAGTACCTGTCCCTCGTCATACCCGGCAGGATGTTCAAGGTCTCTTTCGAGGAGAAGGGGCTGGCACCGAGGATGCTGTCCCGTGCCCTGGAGGATTCGGGAACCCTCACCTCGGCGCTGATCCCCTGGAACACCTGCGGTGCATTCCAGAGCAGCGTCCTTGGCGTACCCACCCTGGCCTACGTACCCTATGCATTCCTGAACTATCTGAACCCGATCGTCTCCCTGGTGATGTCTTATATGAAGATAGGCATCTACTGGAGGCAAAAGGACGGAACTGACGTTATAGCGAGACAGAAACCGTAATCTCAGGGTCTTTCGCTGAAACCGGTCTGGATCAGTACAGGGGCGGAAGGAATTTCCTTACGCCCCTGTACTTTTTTGGGTAAGTGTCAGAAACCGATCTTCTCCTCCACGGACCTTACTTTTCCCTCCATCGTTACTTCCCTGTCACGCCTGTCGTCTATCCTGAGGGTGGTCCCGACCCTGGGCGCACCATCCCTGAAAGGGATCTCGTGGGCCGCCCGCACCGCCTCCAGAACGGCGTCCAGGTCTCCCTCGAGTATGGTCCCCATGGGGGTAAGCATTGTCTTCAGTCCGAAACTCCTCAGGGTTTTCTCAACCTCTGCCACGTATCTGCCCAGACTGGTTGAACCGGTCCCGTGAGGGACTATCACAACCTCCGCAACTACCTTTCCCATCGGCGATCCCTCCTGTCACTTCAAGAAGCGTTTCAGTTACGACCCTGGCATCTAGTATAATCATATAAATACCGTTAAAGGGGCTGTGCCGGACCCCCGGAAAAGAGGGTGGCCTTTCATGGAATGGCATACACTTGAAAAGTACCTGGCAAGATCCTTCACCCCCATTCTCGTTCTTGTCGGTTGGTATATTGCGGACAAGATCCTGGTGAAAATAGTGGGTAAACTCTTTGATCAGGGGATTTCAAAGATCAGCAACGGGAGCAACCACCAGCTGGACGAACATGAACGCCGGTCCAGGATCAAAAGACTCGAGACACTGAGGAGCCTCGTGATAGACCTTCTGCGATGGGCCCTCGGCGCCGTGGCGTTCCTGACCTTTCTGGGGTCTATCGGCATAAATATCATACCGATACTGACGGGTCTGGGGATCGTCGGCCTGGCCCTTTCGCTGGCGGCACAGAACATTATCCGCGACTTCCTGAACGGTATCTTTGTCGTTATTGAAGGGCATTACGCCGTCGGGGATGTGGTGAAGATAGGAGAATATTTCGGGCTGGTCGAGAACTTCACACTCAGGACCACCCATCTTTCCGACCTTGACGGAAACTATATTATCATCCCCAACAGCAAAATCTCCGAACTTGTCAACGCAACGAAGTACTGGTCTCAGGCCCAGGTGACAGTCGGGGTTTCCTACGACACTGATATCCGCAAGGCCCTCCGGGTTATGGAAAGAGTTGGCAAAGAGGTGAAGGATGCCTATCCGGACAAGGTAAAGGAAGATGCCCAGGTCCAGGGCATCCTCTCCTTCAACGACAGTTCCATATCACTGCGGGCCCTTATAAGGACTTATCCGGGAGAACACTGGTTTATCGGCAGGGAATACCGCCTTCGACTCAAGGAAGCCTTCGATGGTGAAGGAATTACGATCCCCTACCCGCAGATGGATGTCTGGATCCGTTCCCGGGAGGGCTTCAGGGTTTCAGGTCAGAAAACCAGCGCGTAAGGTACGGGACGGATCACTCCTCCAGGCGGGGAAGTGACGATCCTTCCGTTCCACCAAATGGAAGAAGACCCCCCTCCGTCCAGGTTGAGTGCATCGACCAGGCCTAACCTCTTTGCTATCGCCGCCGTCTCGCCAATTGTGGCCCCGTTGCTGTGCCATGGGTTCCTCCCGTCGATCACGATGAACCACATGTTATCACCGTCGCTCCCTACCAGTGACCTCGGGTGGGGAACAGAAAGTGTCCTGGGGCTGAATCCTTCAGTATCGTTCATTATCGCGCCGTTCCTCAGAAGCATCGGGCCGGCCTGAAGGACGTTCTCCAGGTCCCTGAATCCCGGGTCGGTCCATTCGATACTGACCGATACAGGGGTCCCCTCCTTTATGTCCTTCACGAGATCCCCGGCCCGTCCCCTGGCAATTATCAGAAAACCTTCCCTTGTTACGAAATGATTGGATGAAGAGGAATGCCTTACACCCGATACCTTGCCTCCCTTTACCGTTACCTCCCAGCTGTCTGCAGGAGCCCCGGTAACATAACTCCAGACATCAGGGGTGAAAAGACCGACTCCCCCCGGGGGAGGTGGTGTGTTCATTGTCGAAACAGGATAATCACGGTTGCCGATGGAAAGAATGCTTCTGAAACTGCCCCTTCCGAAGTGCCGTTTTGCGCCGTCGGAACTCCAGCCCGTAGCCGATCTGTCCCCGTAGGGGCCGCTGAGAGGTCTTGAATCGACCACTAGAGAGCCCACTATCCTTGTGCCGCTGAAAAAACCACCGTTGATGGCGCCCTCGGCCCCCGAGTTAACAGCTATGATATCAAGGGGCAGTCTCTTGCCCGATATTGATGCAGCGGAGACTATCCTCGGAGGCCTCGAAGCAGGGTTGAAACGGAGGGCGGCCACGAACATGGCCTTGCTGGGGCTTTGAGTAAAGGGTACCACCGTCATTTCAGGAGCAGGTATCTTCATCATCTTCTCCCAAGCCTCCAGGTAGTGCTGGAATGGGCCGATCCTTACGACCCATGACCACTCAAGGTCATGGACCATCGGCGCAAGCCCCATTCTCCTCAGTGTCTCGGCGGCAATGGCGGCCTCGCCTTCGCTGCCGAATTCCCTTGATTGAAGCCCCCATTCCGAGGGGGGCTTTCCTGTGTTTTCCCGGGAAAGCAGCAGGACAGATCCGGTTCCCCTGAACTCCCTGGACCATTTAAGTTGATAGGTGCATTCCCTGAGCCAACCCTTCATCGACAGAAGGTCAGCCTGAGTCAGGGCTTCCCTTGGGGCCGCGAGAAATGCCGGGGGAGGAGGGGGTTGAAGTTCAGCGGCCAATGTCATGTAGGGAGCAATGTAGGAGGGAAGGTTTGCCCACGACCCGGGGGCGAGGGAGTCAAGAATGGAAGCCTCGTGGCGGAGACCCATTGCCTGCAGAGAGAACATTACCGCCTCGGCCCGGCTTGCTTCGATGTCGGGGTAAAATCGTTCAGAAGGGTGGATGATCCCCAGGGCAGAAGCTGTTTCCACTGAACGCCAATAGGGGTGGCCGGGGTCCATATCTGCGAAATGCCTTCCCCCCGACCATTCCGGAAGTCCCAGTGAGGTTACGATCGCGTGGATAGCCTCCCCCCGGGTAACAGCGAGGGCCGGTTGTTCCGGAAATAACAGAAAAACGACAGCCAAAAAGGCCAAACCAGTTTTTTTTGAGGACAGGATCCCGGTCATTTCGACTCCTCCTATCGGAGTTGCCCATAGTTTTCCTGAACTTGAACATCATTGTCCCATACCTATTGTATTCTGCAAAAGGAGATGTATAATCCGCACAAGAATGCCTGTCATCAAGAACCCCATGACCGGCGTAGCTCCAGGGACGGCGCCAGAAAGCCCCGAAAAGGCCCCCGGGCTCCGATCCCCAGGAAAGTTCTCAGGAAGCCATGTCCAATTTTCAGGCACCTGAGCAATGATCCGAGACTGGTTCGCCAGGGTCGGGAGCGTCACCGTGATGCGGGTTCGTACTAATGGAGGTGAGGTCTGTAGACCGACTGGATGAAGGGGCACATCACCAGTCACGGCGCTGTCCTCAAGGGCAGCGTATCAATCAACGCAGGGGGCGAATAAAGTGAAGAAGGAAGATCCTGGATCATCCTTCAAGTGCGCAAGGCCGGTCCGGCGGATCGGCATCACGTTCAACCTGAAGAAAAAAGATATTCTTCCGGGCGAACCCGATGACCGTTACGAGGAGTATGACTGCCTTGAAACGGTGCAAACCCTCGAGAGGGAGATCGCAAGGCTCGGCTTCGAGACCGGGCATTACGAACAGGATGAAACCTTTCTGGAGAAGATCTCCCAAAACCCTCCCGATTTCGTTTTCAACATAGCCGAAGGCCGTGGAACAACAAGAGGAAGGGAATCACAGGTGCCATGTATCCTTGAGAGCCTCGGGATACCCTTTTCCGGGTCTGATTCCACCGCTATAGCCATAACCCTGGACAAATGGCTTACCCATCATGTCCTTGCCGGCGGAGGCGCGGTGGTCCCCGACCTCGACATGTTCTCGTCCGATGCTGACCTGGGCAGGTCTTTCGAACTTTTCGACAGGCATGGGGTCTACATCGTCAAACCGAGATGGGAAGGTTCTTCCAAGGGCGTATTTGCAGATTCAGTAGTTGACAACCCCGTGGATCTTGCAAAGAGGGTTCGCAGGATATGGAGATATTACAGGCAACCGGCCCTGGTCGAGGAATTCCTTCCTGGTTCGGAGATCACTGTCGGTATCATGGGGAACAGGAAACCTGTCGTGATAGGCATGATGGCCATTGACCCTAAAGCCGAGAAGGGCCGGGCGGTTTATTCCCTGGATCATAAGAGGAACTGGGAAAAGAAGGTCCGTTACCTGGGGCCAGAAACCATCCAACCCGAGGTCCGTTCTACAGTCAGTATGGAGGCGTTGAAAGTCTTTCGCATCCTGGAGCTCAAGGATATTGCCAGGGTCGATTTCAGGCTCGACAGGGAGGGTGTTCCCAAGGTTATCGACATTAACCCCCTGCCCGGCATCTCGGAGGCATACAGCGACCTCCCCATCCTTTACAGGATGAGCGGCGGTTCTTTCCCGTCCCTTGTAGCGGGGATACTGAAGGAGTCATTTCACAGGCAGGGGCTCAAATGGCCAAGTAATTACACGAGGGTAAGGCACCGTGATGCGGCAAGGTAGGGTCGTCGCTGTCGTGGCCGGGAGGGAGGAGACCTGCAGGGAAGATGTCCTCGATGTGCTAAGATGCAGGGAGAGCGTCATCTACGGGCTCAATTCCCGGGGTTTTTCGGCCTGTCCCGTTGACATTGCAAAAGAGGATTTCCTGATAAAGGGGAGGATCGCCCGCAAGATAAGGGAGAAAAATCCCTCCTGCGTGTTCAACCTTTTCGAGGGGTTTGCCGATGCCTCTTACCTCGAGATCGAATTTGCCGAGATCCTTGAATCGATGGGTATGCCCTTCACAGGTAACCCTTCGTCGACACTCGCGCTTTGCCTTGACAAGGACCTGGCAAGGAGAACCCTGGAGGCCTCGGGACTGCCAGTCGCGCCAGGGATGTGCGTGTCCCCCGGGTACGACCGTGAGAGCGCCAAAAACCTCAGGTTTCCCCTCTTCGTGAAGCCGAGGATGGAGGACAGCAGCGTAGGGATCGATGAAAGATCCCTTGTAGGATCAAAAGAAGAGTTGTTCCGTCTCCTGGACGAGAGGCTGGCCATCTATCCCGACGGGCTTATAGTGGAGGAGTACATCGACGGAAGGGAGTTCAACGCGGGGTTCATGGGTAATTACCCCTATGAACTGATGGCGGTATCTTCCATTCGTTTTGGACATGATTTGGAAAGAAGGTCGTTTCTCGGTTACGATTCAAAGTGGGATCCTGAAAGCGATGAGTACCGGAACTCGGAATCTGTTCCCGAGGAGGGAATTGATCCGCGAATGAGAAGCGAGATTTGCCGGATATCGAGGGAAGCGGGCAGGGTGATGGGTTGCCGGGGTTATTTCAGGGTCGATCTGAGGGAACGCAACGGCAAGCTTTTCGTCCTGGAGGTCAACCCGAACCCGGACATAAACACGGACAGCGGTTTCGTCAAGCAGAGCGCCCGGAGGGGTTTATCCTATCCGGAAATGGTCGCCGGGCTTGTCAAAGCTTCGCTTGACAGGAGGGTTTCTGATGAGGAGAAGGTCCTGCGCAAGAGCAAGGTCCATGTTGGACCTGGCGGAAAGGACAAGTGCCTTCTCGGGACCTGAACTTTCGGTTCTGGAGGAAGTCCTCGACGATTGCCTGTCAAAGCGGGACCCGGGATACTGGATCGAGGAGATCCATGACAAGGGGGTCCTTGCGGGTTTCCTGATCTGGGGCAGAACTCCCATGACCAGGAAGGGTTACGACATTTACTGGATAGCCGTGGATCCAGCCTTCCAGGGAAAAGGCCTCGGGAAGGTTTTGATGGCAAAGGTGGAGGATGCGGCCAGCGCTGAATCCCGGGGCTGCATCTTACGACTGGAGACGTCTGGCAGAGATGAGTATGAACGCCAGCGAAGGTTTTACAATTCCTGCGGTTTTTCAGAGGCGGGCAGGATAAAGGATTTCTACAGGGACGGGGACGACCTGGTGACGTATGTCAAGTACGTAACTCGTGACTCGTAACTCGTAACTGGTAACTCGAAACTAATGACTTGGGAAGGTCGAAAAACAAGGCGACAGCAGGCAGGCGTCAGGCCTCAGGAAAGACGGAAACCCCAAACGAAAAAGCATGAACAGCAAGACGAAGGGCAACTGCTCAGGTCCCCCAGGTTTTTGTTTAAGCTTTTTCGAGTCACGAGTCACGAGTCACGCGTTACGAGTTACGGAATTGTTGACACCCGGGCTGCGGCTTCGTATAATGAGCGCCGTCACTTCAAGGGGGTTTAGCTCAGCGGGAGAGCACTTGCATGGCATGCAAGGGGTCGGGGGTTCGAATCCCCCAACCTCCACCAGAAAAACCGAAGCAGTCCTTGCAAACATAAGCAGGGACTGCTTTTTCTATCTATTCACATTGATAAGATCCCCTTAGTTCTGCGGCTCGGTACAAAGGAGTGGTACAAAAATGTCGCCAAGTCTTGGTAAACAGATTCAGTCTCTGGCTCAAACTTGACAAAGAGAATTACGAATCTTGACTTTTGGGTGGATGATTGGGATAATGCTTACGTAACAGATAGCAGGATTGATTTACTCCCCGTTGGACACGCCGAAAGGCCTCCGGCGGGGTTATTTTTTTGGTGGAGGTCATGTGCATGTTATTTGTTGAACCTTCATTAAAACGTACAATAGCCTTTTTCGACGGACAGAATCTTTTCTATGCTGCCAAGAATGCTTTCGGGTATTCCTGGCCCAACTTCGATCCTCTCAAGCTTGCTGAGGCAGTTTGCTGCAATCAAGGCTGGAGACTGACTGAAACGCGTTTTTACACCGGAGTGCCAAGCCCCGAGGATGATGCCTTCTGGAGTCACTTCTGGATGGCCAAACTGGCAAATATGGGTCATGTTTTCAATTTCCAGATGTCAAAGATAAGCAGTACAAATGCCCAATTACGTCTTCGGCGCTTTGGCGGCTAATGACCTAATCCCCGTAAAAAGGTTCCGGGAATATTCCTGTTTCTTCCCTGCCTTCTATTTCTATCATTGCCATTAAGCCCTC
>CAZAMZ010000023.1:0-12200 GCA_964486375.1 uncultured Synergistaceae bacterium
TCCAACGATCCCGGGATCGAACATATTATTGTCTTCCTGAAATCCCGGGGTGGAGATATGGCTATCCGGTCGGTCGGAAGCATGGGAGGATTGGCCGCAATAGCAAGGGGGGAAGGTCATGTTGCCTCGTGTCATCTTCTGGATCCCCTGACAGGACGGTACAACGACGCATACATATCCAGATTCGATGATTCCGGCAAATGGATCCGTATCAAGGTTTTCAGGAGGGAACAAGGCCTTCTGGTGCAGAAGGGTAATCCCAAAAACATCTTTTCCGTAGAGGACATAGGAAGGAAAAAGGTTTCCTTTGTAAACAGGCAGCCAGGGGCCGGGACCAGGGTGCTTTTTGATCACCTTCTGGAAAGATCGGGCATAGAGGCTAACTCCGTGGCAGGTTACAATAACATTGCCATAACACACCTGGAAGCTGCTGCAAGGGTTTCTACAGGATCCTCCGACGTGACTCTGGGCGTAAGGGCCGCAGCAGAGGCATTCGGAACCGATTTTATCCCTGTAGCAGAAGAAGATTTTGAGCTGGTCATCCCTGATCGGTTTTACTCCCATCCGGGTATCAGGCTGCTCATAGAGACCCTTTCGGACGATAACTGGAGAAAAGTAGTTGAAAACCTGGGGGGATACAAGTGGTTTTACTGAAAGACAGCTTCGGAAGGCGCCTGAACTACATAAGGATCTCTATAACAGACCGGTGCAACCTGAGATGTATCTATTGCATGCCGCCGGAGGGCGTTGAAAGAATCCCCCACGACAGTATTCTTTCTTATGAAGAGATCGTTTTCCTGGTCGGTATACTGCAAGACCTCGGAATTGAAAAAGTAAGGTTCACTGGTGGAGAACCCCTTGTTAGAAAGGGCTTTTTCCCCTTCCTGGAGACTTTGCAGAAGTCTGTTCAGGGGATCAGGACAGTTCTTACAACTAACGGGACCCTTTTGGCGCATTTTATTGATGAACTTTCTGTTTCCGGGATCTCCGGTGTTAACGTAAGCCTTGATACCCTTGACGATACACTTTTCAGGACCATAACCAGGATTGGCCAACTTCAAGATGTAAAGGAAGGGATAAGAGTACTCGCCCATAGAACGGAAATACCCATCAAGATCAACACCGTTCTCATGAAGGGAATAAATGATGAAGAAATAGGATCCATGATTGATTTCGCCAGGCAGAACAGGGCTGTCATCCGACTTATTGAATTCATGCCACTTGATGATTCTGTATGGAAAGAGGATCTTTTCATCCCTGCTTCGGATATTTTCCGCAGACTTCCTGAACCTGGAAAGTGGGAACAGATAGACAATTCCGACGATCATAGTGCCGGACCGGCACGATACTACCAGAATATTTCCACCGGCCAGCGGCTTGGCATCATAGAAGCCGTATCCCACCATTTCTGCGAGAGGTGCAACAGGCTGCGCGTTTCAGCGACCGGAACCATGAGGCCCTGTCTCTTTTCTGAAGATGGAGTGAACCTTAAACCTGCACTGGAAGCAAGAAACAGGGAGGAAGTCGTCTCCAGGATATTTGAAGCTGTTGAAAGAAAACCGGGATCCTATTCCAGGGTACAAAAAGGAGCGACCCAGATGTCGCGGATCGGAGGTTGAACATGGGCGTCTTCTCTCATCTGGATAATTCAGGAAGGCCAGTTATGGTTGATGTAGGCAACAAACCCAAAACGGTCAGAGAGGCAGAGGCAGAGGGAGTAGTATTCCTTCCCGAAAATGTCCTTGAAGCCTTGAGATCCGGCAAGACCAGCAAGGGAGACGTTATGAAAGTAGCGGAAGTTGCAGGCATCATGGCATCAAAGCGGACCCCGGAACTGATACCTCTTTGCCACAATGTCCAGATCAATCATGTTTCTGTAACCTGTGAACTGTATGAGGGAGACAGCAAGGTTCGTATTAACTGTATTGTAAGGTCCACCGATGTAACCGGGGTGGAAATGGAAGCGATGACGGGGGTGTCCGTAGCTGCCCTTACTCTGTATGATATGTGCAAGGGTATAGACAAGGGTATCATAATTGAAAGAATAAGACTGTTGAGGAAAAGCGGCGGAAAATCAGGGGATTTCAAAGCGGAGGAAAAGAATTGAAGAACAGGGTACTCGGGTTTTCCGGTCCAAAGAAAGATCGTGCAGTTATTTACGTACATCGGGATGAAAAAGACAGAACCCTTGTAGATGGTCGTCCTGCGGTCCTTCATATTGCAGGGGCAGGTGAGCCTGTTGAAGAATTGCCCGGCATCGTGATAAGGGTCAGGCATGCCCCCTGTGTACCGCAAGGAGTTTTCATTGCCTTTCCGGAAGGGGTGATCCTGGAAAGGATCGGGGGGGAAGAGAATTATCCGGCCCTGAAAGTCCTGGGCAAAGGGTTTGTTTACGTTTCATCTCCCCTGGAATTCTGGGAGGAACTGAAGGTTGGAGTTCTTACTGTAAGCGACAAGGGGAGCCGTGGACAAAGAAGGGACACATCGGGGCCTGCCCTGGAGTCAGCTGTCGCGTTGATAGGAGGTCGGGTAAGCAACAGGGATATTGTGCCTGACGATATGGAAACCATATCAGGCGTGCTTGAGAAATGGGTGTCGGAACATTTAGAGATAGTTCTTGTTACCGGAGGAACAGGTATATCTCCCAGGGATGTGACGCCGGAATCGGTTCGTGTGCTTGGAGGAAAAGAGGTACCTGGCATTGGCGAGTACATGAGATGGAAGACATCTTTCCTGAACGAAAGGTCTATCCTTTCAAGGTCTCTGGCTATGGCCTGCGGCCAGACCCTTGTTCTGACCCTTCCCGGCAGCGAAAGAGGAGCCCTCCAGTGTTTTCATGCAGTGGCGCCGGTCCTTCGGCATGCCGTGGAGATCCTTACCGGAAGGGGCGGAGAGTGCTCCAGATCCCAATGATGCTTTTTTGGGAGGAGTGAGTCCCCTGGTGAAAGATACGCTGGCAAACAAGGTTTCAAAGTGCGTAATTATTACGGGCATGTCAGGAAGCGGTAAATCGACAGCTCTTCACATGCTTGAGGATCTTGGCTTCTATGCAATAGAGAACATACCGCCCTCACTTCTACCCCAGCTGATCCAGGTTCTAGGGAAACACGAAGAAGCTGTCCAGAACGGTGTAGCCGCTGTCGTGGATATCAGGGGGGAAACCCTTCTTGACGACCTGCTTGCGGTAATTGCCAACCTGCGGGAAAGAGGACTCGAGATCAAGGTCATCTTCCTTGATGCCTCTGATGCAACCCTTGTCAAACGTTTTGAGGAGACGAGGAGAAGACATCCACTGTCCTCAGATACGACCATCCTTGAGGCTATAGAAATGGAAAGAAGGGAACTGTCCCAGATCCTTGAGGTAGCCGATGTGGTCGTCCAGACGACGGATATGTCCCTTAAGGAGCTAAGAAAGGAAATACTGGGGAAAATAGAGGCCTCTGAAGGGAGGCTTTCAGTCATATTCACTTCCTTCGGTTTCAAGCATGGTATCCCCCAGGACAGCGATTATGTAATTGATGTGCGTTTTCTTCCCAACCCTTTCTACGAGCCGGCATTAAGGTCCTTGAGCGGCAAGAACAGGGAAGTACAGGAGTTTATCCTCTCCCAGCGGGATTCCTCATGTTTTTTCAATGCCTTGTTCGAACTGATGGAACAGATTCTCGTTCTTTACAAGAATACAGGCAAGAACATCGTCCATATTGCTGTGGGCTGTACCGGGGGCCGGCACAGGTCAGTGGCAGTGGCGGAATGGCTCGTGACTCGTTTGCCGGGGAATTTGACAGTCCGCCACAGGGACATCGACAAGGATACGGTGATAACATGAACTGGTGGTCTGCTTTCACCATCGGGCTTCTCTCCGGCGGCATCATTTCTCTTCTTGCCGCAAGGCTGTTCCAGGAAGAAGAAGATAATGGAATGACGGAACCGGTTCAGGGCAGGAACGGGTCGATCATGGTCAAGGCTTTCCAGCATAAAGTATCGCAGGGGCCTGATATAGTGGCAATAGGGGGAGGGACAGGTCTTTCAACACTTCTTAACGGCCTGAAATCTTACACACGCAATATTACTGCCATTGTGACAGTAACTGATGAAGGGGGCAGTTCGGGTCGTTTGAGAGGTGAATGGGGGGTATTGCCACCGGGAGATGTCAGGAACTGCATGGTGGCTTTGGCCGAAAATGACAGCGCTCTCAACCGTATCCTGAATTTCAGGTTTGACAGGGGTGAACTTAAGGGGCACAGCCTCGGCAACCTGATTCTTCTCGCTACCACTGAGCTGACAGGCGATTTCCGGAAAGCCGTAGAGGAATTGAACAACCTTCTTGCCATCAGGGGGAAAGTAATACCGGTAACCACAGAATCGGTGACCATATGTGCCGCTACCTCCAGAGGCAGTGTTCTGAGGGGAGAGCTGGACATTTCCAGGCAGGGTTCAGAGATCGAATCGGTCTGGATCGAACCTTCTGACGCCAGGGCTGTTCCCGAGGCGATACTTGCCATAGAGAACGCAGATATTGTTGTTCTTGGCCCAGGCAGTCTTTTCACCAGCATTCTGCCGAACCTTATGATCAATGAAGTTTCTGAGGCATTAAAGAGAGCTCACGCACCCAAGATCTACATAACGAACCTGATGACTCAACCTGGTGAGACCGACAACATGAACATAACAGATCACGTAAGATGGATAACACGCACCTGTGGATCTGTTCCAGATTATGTAATCGCAAATGAAGGTATAGTCCCAGCCGAACTGCTGGAAATTTACCTGGCTGCGGGTGCCGAACCGCTGATCCTTGAAGATGACCAGAAAAGATCCCTTGCATTTATGGGGGCAAGGGTTATCCTTTCGGACCTTATCAGCGTCACGGCAGGAAGTGTGAGACACAACAGCCAGAAGGTAGCTGAAACCCTGGTTCGTATCGCCAGGGAGGAAAAAGACGCATCCCGATGGAAAAACTGAGAGAGGTAATCAGGGAGGAATGGTCTTCGGTTGTTTCCGAGAACAGTCTGAAAGCCTCTGTAGAGATAGGGGGGATCCTTGCAGGCCTGAATTCAACTATCCAGGGGGAGAATATCCTTTTCATCAGCAACAGGTTCTTTGTTTTTCGAAGGCTCAAGAAACTTTGGGACCTGTCGAACTGGAAAAGAACCCTTGATCTCTCGCCTGACCTGATAATTCCAACGGGAATGAGGGGGAGAGTATCAATCAGACTAGACCTGGATCGATCCGCTTCCGATCTTTCTTCTTACTGCAAACACAACAAAGTCGACAGGGAATCCTGGGACTGGCTGAGAGGGCTTTTCGGGTCCAGTGGTTCACTTTTTCTCCCCAGAACGGGTTATCATATGGTTTTCAGGCTTCAGGAAATTTCCATGTGGCACCCTGAAGCGACCCTTAAAAGGATCCTCTCTGCCAACGGGATTTCCTTCAGGGCCAGGCAAAGAAACGGATCCAGTGAAATCGCTGTAAGGGATCAGTCGTCCATAGTCGGAATGCTTTCAAACATGAAAATGTTCCGAACATCCCTTTTTCTCGAGGAAAAAGCTATGCTAAGGTCTATGAAAGACAGGGCCAACAAGGTTGTGAACTGTGACGCATCAAATATCCGCAAGACCATAGATACGGCAGAAAAGCAAATGGAAATTGCCGGAAAGTTGACGGAGAACGGAAAGATCTGGTCCCTGCCAGAAGCCTTGCGGGAATTGATAATTGCCAGGATGGAGAATCCGACGGCGACTCTCCGTGAGCTTGGAGAGTCATTATCCAGACCCATAAGCAAGAGTACTGTCGAGTACAGGTGGAGAAAGATCGAAAAGCTTGCAGGGATCATACCGGATAAAAACAAATCAAGGGGGGCTGAACGCCATGTACCTGGGAAAGGCTGATGTCAACACGTATGAAAAAGGCTCCAGCCGTGAGTTCCTTACAACGAACGGCTGGGGCGGGTTCTGTTTTTCGACCGTGATCGGCGCAAATACCCGCCGTGAGCACGGTCTGCTGGTAGTAAAAAAGAGTGGAGAAGAGGTATACCCCGATGTTCTTGTCAGCAAGGTTGATGAAACGGTCATCAGCAAAGGGAAAAAATACCATCTTTCCACCAATCGTTATACAGACGTGATCTTTCCGGACGGTTACCGTTACCTCCAGGAATATCATGCCGAGCCTCTTCCGGGAATGCTTTTCGTGATCCATAGCGTGTTTCTGAGAAAGACCGTTTTCATGCCCAGGAACCACCAGTTCACGGTAATAAAGTACGAACTTGTCTCCTCTCCCGAGAATATCCAACTGGAAGTTAGGCCCCTGGTTTCCCACCGTGGCGTTGACAAGATCTGTTCCGAGAAAGAAGGATCGGGCTTTGAATCCTTCTTCGGAAAGAATTCGGTAAGCGTCAAGGGAAGGGGGCTTGAAAGCCATTTTTCGTTCAATAAAGGGGATTGGCGCCCAAAACCGCTCTGGTTCGAAAACCTCATCTATGAGCATGATGACTGTGAGGTTCCTGGTACGGATACCCTTTGGTCACCAGGCATACTTTCCTTTGAAATGAGCGAGGGTGAAACAGTGTACGTTGTCCTGGGCGCTGAACGTGATAACCTCGAGCATACGAACCTGCCTGAACTTGAAAAAAGTACAGCCAGACATATGCAGGCAAGTCTCTCCGGCAGTCCTTTGGTAAGCAAAACCCCCATGGTGAAGGATCTGCTTCTTTCAGCAACCCACTGCGTATCACAAATGGACGGAAAGAGGCCCATCGTTTTTTCCGGTTACCCATCGGTCAGGGAAAGTGCCCGTGAAACTTTTGTTTCGATCCCGGGACTTCTCCTGGCTACCGGTAAAACAGAATTTGCAGAAAACCTGCTTCAGGTGTGGATAAACCGTGCCGTTGGGAATGATAATGCAATGCCATCGGAAGTGGATCCCCATACGGGCGCCCTTGTAACCGAAGCCTGTGATTCAGGGTTGTGGTTCTTTTACGCTCTCCACAAGTTCTGCGAACAGAGCGGAAGAACTGATCTTGTAAGGAAGAACTGGCATGATCTCGTGGCGATCCTGGAAAAGCACAGCACCGGAATAAACGAGACCGGGATCCGGATGGATCGGGACGGTCTCCTTGACATTTATTCTGACAACCCCCGGAGCAACTGGATGAACGGAGAGACCGAAGGTAAAGCCATCGTCGAAAGGCGGGGAAAACTGGTCGAGGTAAATGCATTATGGTACAACGCACTGAGGGCAATGGAGCAGTACGGGGAGCTTCTGGGTTATGAAAAAGAAAAGGTCGCCTTCGGTGAACTTGCCGCAAAATGCCGCCAGTCGTTCCAGACCATTTTCTGGAGTGAAAAAGGTTATCTATACGATTGGGTCAATGGAAAGGAAAGAGATGAATCGATAAGGTGCAACCAGATCCTTGCCGTTTCCCTTCCTGTTTCCGTCATGGATCCCGAAAGGGGCCGTTCCGTGGTCGAAACATGCTGGAACGAGCTTTACACCACCTTCGGCCTGAGAACCCTGGATCCTCATCATGAGAAGTACAAGGGGCGATGCGAGGGACGAATCGATCAGAGGGAAAAGGCACGCTTCATGGGCATGGCCTGGCCATGGATGCTGGGGCAATTCATTACAGCCTTTTTGCGGTACAACCCCGACCGCAAGGAGATAGGCTGGTGCTTTCTGCGCCCGTTCCTCTCTCATCTGAGAAAGGGATGCCTTGGCGGCGTTGCTGAGGTTTTTGACGGCAGCATGCCCTACAAACCCCACGGGGATCCCTTATATTCTCCAAGCGTAGCAGAACTTCTCCGGGTTATCGGGGAGGATATGTAGACCCGGATCATTCAAATAATGGGTGTCATGTTGGGATTTGCCGGATAAATATGATCAGACCAAATCCGATCGGGGGGATATATAGTGTCAAGGAAAAAAGTTGCCATCAACGGTTTTGGAAGAATTGGCCGCCTGGCTCTCAGGGCCCTTTTTGAATACGAAAACGAAGACCGGTTTGAAATAGTAGCAACTAACAGCCGCACATCGGCTGAACAGAGGGCCTATCTATTCAAGTATGACTCAGTTCACAGAAAGTTTGGCGGCGAAGTCGCAGTCGCCGGAGATTCGCTGGTCATCAACGGAAAAACCGTAAAGGTCCTTTCTGAATCCGAGGTGGATAACCTGCCATGGGGAGAAATGGGTGTTGATCTGGTAATAGAATCATCTGGCAAGTACACCGATGCGGCAAAAGCCTCGAAACACCTTGAAGCGGGTGCCAGGAAAGTCCTTATTACGGCTCCGGCCAGGAACGAGGACGCCACTATCGTAATGGGCGTCAACGAGGGGATCTACGACCCTTCAAGACACAACATAATCTCAAATGCATCATGTACCACCAATTGCCTTGCCCCTGTGGTCAAGGTCCTTCATGAGGCATTCGGCATAGAAAAGGGACTCATGACGACGACCCATGCCTATACCAACGACCAGAAAACTCTCGATGCTTCACACAAGGATCTGCACAGGGGGCGTGCCGCAGCTCTTTCCATGATACCCACGACAACAGGTGCCGCTTCCGCGATAGGAAAAGTATTTCCCGCCGTTGCAGGGAAGATGAACGGACTTGCCGTAAGGGTCCCTACCCCTGATGTTTCCCTGGTGGACCTCGTCTCGGAACTTTCAAGGGAAGTCAGCACCGACGAGGTCAACCAGGCTTTCAAGGCAGCCGCGGAAGGTCCCATGAGGAAATACCTCGGGTACGAGGAAGAAGACCTTGTTTCTGTCGATTTTACCGGCGACAGCAGGTCCTCGGTATTCGCTGCAAGGCATACCATGACCCTGGGCAGGATGGTCAAAACCCTTTCCTGGTACGACAACGAATGGGGGTACGCCTGCAGGGTCATTGATCTTGCCAACTATATTCTGTCAAAGCAAGCATGATGCCAATGAACCTGAAAACCCTGGAAGGTTTTGATGTCAGTGGGAAAAAGGTTCTTGTCCGGGTGGATTTCAACGTGCCCATGGAAGGCGACAGGGTCACTGATGATACCCGCATCAAAGCCCACCTTGAAACATTGATGATGTTGAGGGAAAGAAAGGCTCGCATTGCCCTGGCTGCCCACCTTGGCAGACCCAAGGGCAGAGTTGTGCCCGGACTCTCCCTGAGACCGGTATGTGAAGCTGCCAAGGTGCTGACCGGATGGGAGATAGGTTTTTGCAAGGAAAGTACGGGGGAGATCGCTTACAGGCAAGTTTCGGAACTCGCTCCAGGTGATATCTGCATTCTTGAGAATGTGAGGTTCCATCCGGAAGAGGAGGCCAACAACCCTTCTTTTGCGGAAAGAATGGCAGCCCCCTTCGATGCATTCGTCATGGACGCTTTCAGTGCAGCCCACCGTGCCCATGCTTCTACAGAAGGCGTCACCCGGTTTCTGCCTTCCTGCGCAGGAAAGTTGATGGAAAGGGAGGTTTCGGTTCTTTCCGGTGTAAGGGAGAATCCCGGAAAACCAATGGTAATGATCCTCGGGGGAGCTAAAGTTTCCGACAAGATCCAATTCATCAGGAATATGCTTGGTAAAACCGATATCATTCTGATCGGAGGTGCGATGGCTTTCCCGTTCCTTAAAGCGCAGGGAAAAGAGGTCGGACGATCCTTTTGCGAAGAGGGTACAGAGATCATTGCTTCGGAGATCCTGAAAACTGCCATAACTGCAGGGATCAAACTTGTGCTTCCCGTGGATCTTGTGGTTTCGGACTCTCCGGAAAATACAAGAGGGGCTCGCACGGCTAAAGTCGATGAAATGGAAAAAGGGCTGATGGGGCTGGACATAGGCCCCGAAACGTCAGAAATTTTTTCCTCCGAGATAGAAAAGGCAAATACCGTCCTCTGGAACGGACCCCTTGGTCTTTTTGAAAGGCCTCCATTCGGGGAAGGTACGAGAAAGACAGGACATTCCGTTTGCCGCAGAACGGACCAGGGAGCTGTAACTGTTCTCGGAGGAGGGGATACGGCAGCGGCCGCCAACCTTCTTGGTTTTTATAAAGGCGTGTATCATGTTTCCACCGGAGGCGGTGCCACCCTCGAGTTTTTTGAAGGCAAGGAACTACCGGGGATAACCCCCCTTTTCGACCGGAATTGTTGAAAGTGATGGAGAAAAGCGAATGATCAAGAGGAAGATATTAATAGCCGGGAACTGGAAGATGAACAAGGGAGCGGGGGAATCCCTTGAATTTCTCGAAAGTCTGATCAGGGGAATCGAGTCGGAAAAGGAACTCAGGGAAGCAATCCCGGACCGGATCTTGACCGCGATTTTCCCCCAGGCGGTCAACCTGTACCCGATGAAGCAACTTATGAAGGAGGAGTCCTTTGTTTCACTTGGTATACAGAATATTCATTGGGAAATCTCAGGTCCCCTCACTGGTGAAAATTCTATTCCAGGATCAATGGAATCCGGCGCAGAGTTTGCCCTGGTCGGTCACAGTGAAAGAAGGCATATTTTCATGGAAACCGATGAGGAGATCGCAAGGAAATTCGGGTCCTGCCTTAAACATGGCCTTAAACCGGTACTTTGCGTTGGTGAAACAGTATCGGAAAGATCCCGGGGCGAGACGGAGGCGGTGATTTCCCGTCAGGTTCAGACGGCCCTTTCGGATCCATTGCAAACAGGCAACATAGACGAGCTGTTCGTGGCCTATGAACCGGTATGGGCTATAGGAACGGGGGATAATGCAACTGCGGCGGACGCCATGAAATGCTGCGGTTTGATAAGGGAAATCATCGGAAGCCTTGCCGGCTCCGTGTCGGCCGAAAGAGTAATTGTTCTTTACGGCGGGAGCGTAAAAAGCTCAAACGCAGGAAGCTACCTTGAACAGGATGGTATCGACGGACTCCTGGTGGGCGGCGCCTCCCTCGATCCAGGAGAATTTATTAACATACTGCTGGTGGCCCTTTCCAAATTACCCGGCCGGTGTCAAGATCAATAATGCAACATAAGATATATTATAAGACATGCAAAGAAGATAATACAAGGCCCCGTGCAAGGGGCCTTTTTTATTTTTTTTATAACCGATCCTGAAGATCAGTTTCCTGTTCTATCCTGATTGTCTCGGAATTTGCCCAGATGCTCTCAAGACGGTAAAAATTTCTCCCTTCGCGGCTGAAAATGTTAATAACGATATTCCCTGCATCAAGGAGGATCCATCTGGGGCTGTTCTCACCCTCGATCCTGTAGGTAAGGCCCAGTTTGTCAAGTGCCTCAGCCACATGATCAAGAAGTGTTTTCATATGTACATCTGAATTTCCTGTAGCAAGAACAAAGGCATCGGCAAAAGACGACTCCTTTGAGAGATCGATCAGGGTAATATCTTCTGCCAACTTGTCCTTAAGTGCGCCTACTATGTCACCAACAGGGCTTTCAATAGACAAAAGCCGATCCCCTCCTCCATAATTCATGATTTAATAAAAATCATTACCATGCCTAGTCTATCCTGGATACTTCGAATCTTTTAAGAACGTTAACATGATCATGACCTATGATAATTGTAACATGGCGAATCGCAGTGTCCGGCATCACCAGCGAATCAGGTATCTGGGCTATCGTGCCAAGGGCTTTGGCTGCTTTCTCGTTGTTCTCGCCCGGCGGGAACCTGATATTTGTATACTTGTAGTCGTAGTGTCTAGCATTACCTATGTGCGCTACGTCGATCCCCAGTTTTTGAAGCTTCGATGCCGCTTCCCGGCCTATTCCACTGCTGCCTGACCCGTTAAGGATCGATATGGAGACCTTGATCGAGGAAACCAGTTCGGAGATAGAAACTTCCGTTTCTGAAGATCCTTCTGCTTCTGATGCTTCTTCTTCTGTATCGAGGTCTGCCCCGTCGACTGTTTCGAGGGGTTTTTCAGACAGGATCTCCGATATGGTGCTCAACTCGCCCAGCCAGTAACTGATCCCCGAAATATAGGCCGATTTGCCGGGAAGAGTTCTGAATACTGCTCTTGAAGGGTCAAGATCTTTTAAATAAGAGGCGAGCTGGATCGACTGAGAAAGGGTCAGGTTCGTCTTTACAAGCCTGATCGATTGGCGGATAAGTTCGGGAACCTTTGTTATCATCCCAGGTTCCTTGATCTTCCTGAAAACGGCCATCATGAATTTCTGCTGCCGCTCTACCCTTCCAATGTCGCCAAGGGCATCATGCCGGAAACGCACGTAACCCATCGC
>CAZAMZ010000024.1:0-12188 GCA_964486375.1 uncultured Synergistaceae bacterium
CAGATCGACAATGGCTATCTTGCCCTGATATCCATTCATTTTTCCCCTCCTGATCCCGACCTTAACCGCTTTCGATCATGCCCAGGAAAAGCACGGTGGAGCCCGGAAAAACCTTGTCCTCCATGTTTAGAGCCCTGGGTCTCTCTCCATCGTCAAAAGAACAGATCAACCCTTCAACCCGGGAAGAAAAACCCTCGCCGAAGACTGCTTCAAGCTTCCTGAGAAGGCATGAGACGGTAATCCCTTCATCCAGGGCAAGAAAAAAATCTTCAACCCCCGCAGCCATCTGCCATGGACCGAAAAATTTCAGAATAATGCCGCGCTGAGCCATCAATCCGAAGGCTCCTCCCTTGAATGCAGTATGTGATCAAGAAGGTCAGTCCTGCTTATTACACCCGAGAAAACGCCGTTCCTGACCACGGGCGCCCTTTTGAGGTTTCTGGATATCAGGACCATGGCCACGTGAAGGTCCGTGTCCTTTTCATCGAAGAACACCACGTCTTTCTTCATGAACTTTTCCACCGGCTCCAGGCTGACCCTCTGGAGCCGTTTGCTGAACTGTCCGTAATCAGGAAGAAAGGAGGAATCCTGCAGAAGGTCAAAATAACCGGGAAGGGCCGCCTTAACGACATCCTTCTCGCTCAGGAACCCAAGGACCATTCCGTCATCATCTACAACAGGAACACCGGATATTCTGTGCCGGGCAAGGATCTCAACAGCTTCTGCGACAGTGGTCTCCGGGGAGATCGCCGTAAGGTCCCTATCCATCAAATCTCCTACAAGCATCAGAACACCTCCCGACCCTTAACCTGGAATAAGTATCCCTCATCATGCACTGGAGGGGAACATGTCTTCTTCAACTAAAGAGATCCTCCCCACCTTGCAACGATATAAAGGCTGGCAAGAGACAGTGAAATTACAACAACCTTGATCCCCGTTCTCATGAACGCCCTGAAGGATATTTTGCTCCCGCTCTTCTCTGCCATGTCTGCCACGATCACATTCGCAGCAGCGCCGAGGAAGGTTCCGTTGCCTCCAAGGCAGGCTCCCAGTGCAAGGGCCCAGAAAAGGGGGGCCGGATCCATGCCAATGGACAGGGAAAGGTCCCTTGCCACAAAAACGAAAGTGGCGGTAAATGCCACATTGTTTACGAAGGCACATGTAAGCCCTGAGAACCACAGAAGCGCCAGGACGGCAACAAGGGGGCGGCCCCCGAAAATGGATGCGAAAAGCCCGGATGTGGCCGTTATGACACCTGTTTCTTTCAGTGCCCCCACAATGATGAAAAGGGCTGCAAAAAAGATTATCGTAGGCCATTCAATATCCTTGTGTATCACTTCATCCCCGTCCACGGGTACCAAAGACAACAGAAGGGCCGCGCCCAGAAGGGCTATCACCGACGCGGGAAGTTCAAGCAAGTGGTGAACACCGAACCCACCGACCACGAGGACCATCGCCCAGGAAGCCCTTGCCATCAGGCTCCTGTCCTTAATAAGTCTTTTTTCATCTACCTGTGCGATCCGTTCGGCAGTGGAATCAGAACCCCCGAAATCCTTCCGGAAATGGAAAAGAAGCCATGCCGCAACAACGGACATGACCAGCAGTGCCGCGGGGGTCATGTTCAGGATGAAGTCCATGAAAGAGAATCCGGCAAAAGAACCTATGATGATGTTGGGTGGGTCGCCTACCAGGGTGGCAGTGCCTCCTATGTTGGACGCAAAAGCCTCACCTATCAGGAAAGGGACGGGGTTGACATCCATCAGGTCCACAAGTGATATGACGACCGGGCTGATCAGGAGCACCGTAGTCACGTTGTCCAGGAACGCGGAAAGAAGGGCTGTGACGAAAAGCACGGCGATGAATGTCAGGTGGACCCTCCCGCCGGTAGCCTTGACCGTCATAACGGCAATGTACTGGAAAAGCCCTGTCCTGGAAATCACACCTACTATTACCATCATCCCCATTAGCAGGCCGATGGTGTTGAAATCAATGTATGTCACGGCCTTTTCTGCCGGAATGATGTTGAAGGCCATGAGAAGGCTGGCGCCAAGCAGGGTCGCCACACTCCGGCGCATCCTGCCCGTCGCAATGACAGCTATCGTCAAAATGAAAACCGCTATCGCTGCCAGTGCCGGGAACGACATTTCAAACATCCCTTCTCCGTGATCGTCAACGGTGGATCTCCATAATTTGCCAACCGTCCAGGGTTTGTCATTTCAGTATATGATCAAGCCGATACCTGTAAAAGGTGCAATCTTTTTGACATGGTTTGAGAAACCTACTACTATTGTTGTAAAGTGATGAACCGATCCTCATGGAGGTGCAAAATGCCAGAATCAAGATCGGCCAGAATAACAGCGAAAATAGTCGCTTCCTTCCTGGTTCTGATGCTCTTTTCAAGTCTCCTTTGTGTTGCGGCCCCCGGCGCCTCATTTGCTCAACAGGCCATTACCGTCGGCTCAAAGATCGATACCGAGGGGAGCCTTCTGGGGCAGATGATAGTTATACTGCTAAGGTCAAAGGACTTCAAGGTAGTCGACAGGACAGGTCTGGGTGCGACCAATGTCGTGAGACAGGCCATCATTGCCGGCGAGATCGACATGTACCCTGAATACACCGGCAATGGCTACTACTTCTTCGAGGACGACGACCCCGGCATCTGGAAAGATCCAGTAAAGGCCTACCAGAAAGTATCCAGCCTTGATCTTGATAAAAACGGGATAGTCTGGTTAAGGCCTGCGCCTGCCAACAATACCTGGGCCATTGCCGTTAGGAAGGACCTGGCGGACAAGGAAGGGCTTTCAACCCTGGAGGACCTGGCTTCCTTCGTCAACAGTGGAGGCAGGATCCGCCTGGCCTGTTCTGAAGAATTCGCTACCCGCCCCGATGCCCTCCCTGCTTTCGAGGAAGCTTACGGCTTCAAGCTCCAAAGCGAAAATCTGCTTATCCTCTCCGGAGGCAATACCGCCCAGACAGAACAGGCGGCCTCCCTGGGCAGGGATGGCGTTAACGCAGCCATGGCCTATGGCACAGACGGAGGAATTGCCGCCCTTGACCTTCTGGTCCTGGAAGATACTCTCGGAGTCCAGCCGGTCTATGAACCGGCCCCTGTCATCCGTCGCGAGGTTCTGGCGGCCAACCCGGAGATATCTCTCATCCTTGAACCGGTATTCGAAAAACTTGACCTCGTGACGCTGCAGACCCTTAACGGCAGGATAGCCGTAGAGGGGCAGGATCCGGCCAGGGTTGCCGAGGAATTCCTCCGTTCCGAAGGTTTTATCGATTAAAGGCATCAGGACTGAAACAGCTGTAATGAAAACGGGAACCGTCGCAGGGAACGATATTGAACATGGCCGTGACAGGGTGGTGATCGCGGGGTCATCCCTGATACTTGGCGGACTGGCTTTACTTCCTTTCCTTGTCGTCAGGGCCACAAGGATATCCCCCCCGGCCGGCTTGCCAGTTTTTGAAGTTGTCGGACCTGTTCCACTATTGATAATCATCGCCCTTGTAACCGCTTCGTTCTTTTCAGCTTTTCAAAAGGATGGCCCTGTGAGAACGGCCGGCTCGGCATGGCTGTCCCGCATTCTTGTTGTTCTGATACTTTGGCAGGCAGGATTATCATCCTCACGGCTCATGGTGCCTGACCTGCCCTTTGCCCGGGTATCATTGGGCTCTGGGGCCTGGCTCTCCCTCCTGGGAGCCTTCATGATCATGTCTTCCTGCAGAAACGCCGCAAGGAAGGACAAGGTCTTCGTAGTGTTCTGCTGGGGCTTTTATGCCGCCCTTCTGTTCCTGCTGATGTCCGGTGAACTCGACAGCCTTTCCTTCATGGTGGAGTTCTCGAACAGGAGCGCCAGGTTCTGGAGGGAGCTTTCCCGTCACATCACTCTTTCCCTTTCGGCTGTCACGATCGGTCTCATGCTTGGGTTCCCTCTCGGTGTAACGGCTTTCCGGAGACCCAGGGTCAGGAATTTGATAACATCCGCTGCAAACACTCTACAGACGATCCCCAGCCTGGCCATGTTCGGACTTATGATCGCCCCCCTGGCCTGGGCAGCAAGATCGTTCCCTTTCCTGGCATCGGCAGGGGTGGGCGGTACAGGATGGACCCCGGCGCTTGTTGCCCTGACCGTATACTCCCTCCTTCCGATAATAAGGAACACTATCGCGGCATTTTCAATGATCGACCCAAGTATTACCGATTCCGGTATGGGGATAGGCATGAGCCGGGGTCAGCTATTTTTCAGGGTTGAACTCCCTGTCGCAATGCCGGTCATCCTGACAGGAGTGAGGATCTCAGGCGTTCAGGCCATAGGCAACACTGCGGTTGCCGCCCTGATCGGAGCAGGCGGCCTGGGGCAATTCATCTTCCAGGGCCTTGGCGAGGCAGCCCCCGACCTCATACTTCTCGGGGCAATACCTACTGTGATTCTGGCCCTTGCCGCTGACGGTATCCTGAAAAGGATCACCGATAAACTGCGTCCCGGAGGAGGATCATGAGAAACAATCAAACGTTCTCCCGGTGGGCCAGGGTGTTGCTTCTTGTCGCTGCTTTTACGGCCACCCTGCTTGCCGGGTCGGTGTGGGAAGGGACCCTGAGAACCCTTTTTCCCGGTCAACGTTCTGTCATTTACGAAAGGGCCAGCCTTATCAAGCTTGCGGGTGAACACATTGTTCTGGCGGGAATGTCTTCCGTGCTTGCGGCTTTTCTGGGTGTGGCTGCCGGTATCCTTGTTACAAGAAAGGGTGGGCGTGATTTCCTGCCGGTTGTGGATGACATTACCTCCATCGGTCAGACCTTTCCCCCGGTTGCAGTACTCGCCCTTGCGGTCCCGGCCCTCGGGTTCGGGTTCACTCCCACACTCTTTGCGCTGTTCCTCTATGGACTGATGCCCGTCCTTCACAACACTGTGGCGGGTCTTCTTGCCATACCCCCTGAAGTAATGGATGCCGCAGCAGGGCTGGGAATGCGCCCTTCCCAGGTTCTCTACAGGGTAGAACTTCCCCTTGCTCTTCCGGTGATAATGGGGGGGATACGCACATCGGCCGTCATTTCCGTCGGTACTGCTACCATTGGCGCAACGATAGGGGCAGGAGGCCTCGGGGCGCCTGTCATCTCAGGGTTGATTTCGCAGAATCCTGCAGTAGTGCTTCATGGGGCGGTCCCTGCGGCACTTCTTGCAGTTCTGGTGGACAAGGTCCTGGGGGAGGTCGAGGCCTCCATGATGCAGGACCGCTGATGGCTTATAATTGATCTGATCAAGTTCACTCCAGGGAGGAAATTTAATGGTCCAGGATCCTGAAAGACAGCAGAACCTTGCGGTATTGATCGACGCGGACAATACATCCCCTACCGTGATAGATAATCTCTTTGCCGAGATAGCCAAGTACGGGATCGCAAGCGTAAAGAGGATATACGGAGACTGGACCTCCCCATACCTGAAGGGGTGGAAAGAGGTACTTCTGACATACGCCATCCATCCTATTCAGCAGTTTCACTACACCGTAGGCAAGAACGCCACCGACAGCGCCATGATCATTGATGCCATGGACCTTCTCTATTCCAACCGTTTCAACGGTTTCTGCCTTGTGTCGAGCGACAGCGATTTCACCCGCCTTGCCACTCGCATCAGGGAGGGGGGCATTACTGTTTACGGGTTTGGCAAGAAGAACACCCCCAACGCTTTCGTGAGCGCTTGCGACAAGTTCATTTATACCGAGATCCTGGAAAAGGCTGGAGGCGAGGACGAATCGGAGCCACAGGCCGGTGAGGGGCAAACGGCAAAAAAACCCCAGGGGCCGAAACTCCTCAGGGGTGATACCAAACTGGCCAACCTTCTCAGGAACAGCGTGGACGCTGTCGCGGACGAGGATGGCTGGGCCGCTCTCGGAAATGTCGGCCAGCATATTTCAAACCAGTCCCCTTCCTTTGATTCCAGGAACTACGGTTTCAGGAAACTGAGTTCCCTTATCAAAGCCACGGGCCTTTTTGAAATGGAGTCACGATCCGTCGGCGGGGAATCCGGGAACAGGGCAATATTCATAAGGCACAAGAAAAAAAAGGAGAAAAGCTCCGGAAAAGCTGTCAAATGACCCTTCAAATGCTTCTCATGACCGGAAGTTCTATAAATACACAACGGCCTTTCGCCCCGGTCCCTTTTTTCTCCCTTGCCGCACTTTCGAACCATTCTTTCCAGTAAGCCGCCTCCCCGGGGTCATTGAACTCGAAGGAGAAGGATGGGTTCTGTCTGTCCCTGACCTGAAAGGTCAAAAAATCGGGATCATCTTCGTCAACCTTCACCGATACCGTATCCTCAGGAGCGTAGACCCTCAAGGTTTCCCTGCTGCTTTCGCGGAAGGCGTAAGTACCCCTCTCAGTGTCAACAAGGAGGACACCGCCTTCTTCGTCAAGCAGGAAACCCTCGGTAGGCGCAAAACCCTCATACAAGCAGAATCCTTCAGCGGACCTGGATCCCGCCTCTTTTTGAGGCGGCGAAAGGCTTCTGCCCCTGATATTGTCTATAAGGAACCAGTCGCGGTTGATCGAGGGGATCTCCTTTTCCCCGAACTGGACCGACCCCCTGCCTTTTTTTACAATGGCTATCAACCCCGGCACAAAATCCTTCATTTCAAGATGGAAAAGTTTTTTGCCTCTCTCCACGAAGATCCGGGAATGGCCACGTTCGGGATCCGCAAGCAAAACCCCGTCGGGAGGGATATCTATGACTCGTTCGGGGAGGAAATCAGGTACATCAAGGTGATGGCCCTCCCTGAAAAAAACCGCCGTGAACCTGTCGGGGTCCCTTCGAATAATCCTGGCCATATTCACAAATCTTGTCATAATGTAACCGGATCCTGTGATCCCCAGCCTGCCCTTGATATAGGAGTCGGCCTTCCTCCTGTTTTTGCCGTAATCGAAGAAGGCCCATACGGTCAATGCCAGGATGACAAGGACTGCGAAACCGAAAAACCTGAAAAGACTGGCCAAAAGGCATCACTCCCCTGCTGTGAAAAACGGGCACTCCGCTTGTCTGCGGGATGCCCGTCCCATTGTTCATTGTAACGTAAATGGATCTATTTCATTTTTTCCAGGACGGTCTTGTATCCGTCTGAACCGTAATCAAGACATTTCTTGACTCTGCTGATCGTGGCTGTGCTTGCCCCTGTTTCATGAGCTATGACGGGATATGTCTCGCCATCGTTCAGCCTGCGGGCTACCTCGAGCCTTTGGGCAAGAGCCCTGATCTCCCCTATGGTCGCCACATCCTCGAAAAAGTCGTAAACCTCCTCGGCTGTTTCAAGGGTAAGAATGGCTTTCGCAAGCTGTTCGGTCAGTTCATCCTTCCACTTTTCGGACATGTTACTGCCCCCCTTTCTATTCCCCTGGATTTGCCACTCCTTCAGGGGTTCCGGAAGGGGGACCCCGGGAGACAGCATAACGATATCGAAAGAATCTGACAACAAGCGGAATTATAGCACGTTTATCACGTTCAATGCCTGAACCGGAACCAAAACACAATGATTTTCAGACTACCCCTCAAATGATCAACGGCCCTGTTGTCGATCCCTAACAGTTTTTTCAGGGACAGGATTACAAAAAGTATGCCTGGAACTCATTAACATCCTTTTTGACAACTCTGGCGATCAATGTTATGATCCTTCGGCATCAAGAAAGGAAATGAGGTAGAAAAGCATGAGAGATTTGCCTATCCGGCTTGTCTTTGTGGAGGGCGTGCCGCACTGGCGTCTCCCCGAAGGAGCCTTCCTGAAGGCTGATCTCCGCGATGGAAAGATCGTGGAACCAGGTATAACGCTCAAGAGCGCAAACATTCCCTGGTAAGGGATATTTATACGGGTTAAAGATCGGGTTATTCAGGAACAACAGGGCAGCGGGTTTTCCCCGCTGCCTTATTCGTATCGAAGGGCATCTATCGGGTTCAGCAGGGAAGCCTTCCACGCCGGATAATAACCGAAGAAAATACCCACAATTCCGGAGAACCCGAAAGCAAGGACTACAGAAAAGGCGGATATCTCCACTGCCCAGCTGAAAGCACTTGATACCAGCATGGCGCCCCCTATCCCCAGCAGGATCCCCGTAATACCCCCCGAATGGGAGAGCATAAGGGCCTCGACAAGGAACTGAAGACGAATATCAACCTTTTTTGCCCCCAGGGCCATGCGTATGCCTATCTCGCGGGTCCTTTCGGTGACGGAGACCAGCATGATGTTCATTATCCCGATACCGCCAACCAGCAGGGAAACACCTGCAACCGCCGTAAGGAGAAGGGTCATTGTCCTTGTTGCCGCCTTGGCGTTTTCCACCATCTGGGCCATGTTCCTGACTGAAAAGTCGTCTTCGTTACCCGGCCGTATACGGTGTCTCATCCTGAGCAGCGATTCAACCTGGTCCTGGGCTGTATCAAGTAGTCCGGAACTCCTTGCCTTGACCATGATGGCCGAAACGGAACCGGTCCTGGATGTGCTGAAAAGCCTCCTCTGGGCAGTAGTCACCGGTACCAGGATCACATCGTCCTGGTCCCTTCCCATCGGATTGGCCCCTATCTCTCCCAGAACACCCACCACTACCATAGGTACGTTCCTTATCCTGATGGTCTTTCCGAGGGGATCTTCGTTTCCGAAGAGGTTGTTCACTATGGTCTGGCCGATGACACAAGGGATTTTCTCGTTCATGAGCGCCCCCAGGTCGTCATGAACATCGTGGATGCTTCCAACCTTGAAAGGAATCTCTATCTCACGGTTCAACTCATGGAATTGGGCATTCCCGTAGTGCTGGCGCTCAACATGATCGATGCCGCGGAAGGGCGGGGCATTGAAATCGATGTGGAGGAACTATCACGTCGCCTGCAGATTCCTGTCATCCCCACAGTGGCCCGAACCGGCAGAGGCAAGGAGGCCCTCCTGGAGACCACGGCGAAGCTGGCTGCAGAAAATCATCCCTGGAACCCTCTCCATATCTCCTATGGTCCTGACATCGATCCGGCTCTGGATGAAATGGAGAAGGAAATCATCGCAGCAGGGCTTCTCACCGAGATGCTTCCTCCCCGATGGACGGCGCTCAAGTACCTGGAGGCGGACGAGCAGGTTCTGAAAAAAGGGCGGGAAAACAATCCCGAACTTTCAAAGAAATTGGAATCCATAGCGCACCATGTGACGGACCATCTGCAGAAAACGCTGGAAAGCTATCCCGAAGCAATCATTGCCGATCATCGCTACGGTTTCATTTCCGCTCTGCTCAAAGGTGGGGTGGTGAAGCAAAGTCAAAAAGCCGACCGGCTGTATCTTTCAGATCAGATAGACAAGATTCTGACCAACCGGCTCCTGGGTCCCATCTGCATGGGGCTGATTCTCTATGCGGTATACCAGTTCACGTTCAATTACAGTCAGTTTCCCGTGAGTCTTGTCGAATCGGGTTTTTCCATACTGGGGGACTACATGAATTCTGTTCTCCCCGAAGGCCTCGTGAAATCTCTGATCGTTTCCGGTATCATCGACGGAGTGGGGGGAGTCATCGGTTTTGTGCCTCTCATTCTTTTCATGTTTTTTGCCATCGCTTTTTTGGAAGATACGGGGTATCTGGCGCGTGTTGCCTACATGCTCGATCGGGTTTTTCGGAGCTTTGGACTCCACGGCAGTTCCGTGATGGCTTTCATCATTTCCGGAGGAATAGCGGGCGGATGTGCGGTGCCGGGTGTCATGGCCACACGAACCCTTCGGAGTTCCCGGGAGCGGCTGGCGACCCTTCTCACTGCTCCTTTCATGAACTGTGGAGCCAAGATCCCGGTCTTTGCCATGCTCATCGCGGCTTTTTTCCCCACCAACCGGGCGACCATGATGTTTCTCCTGACAATGCTTTCCTGGACGGCGGCGCTTTTCCTGGCAAAATTCATCCGGTCCACTATCCTGCGGGGGCCGAGCACGCCCTTTCTTCTGGAATTGCCCCCCTATCGTCTTCCAACGCTGAAGGGGTTGTTGATACATACGTGGGAACGCACCTGGCAATACATTGAAAAGGCGGGGACGATCATTCTGGCCATTTCCATCCTTTTCTGGGCGCTCATGACTTTCCCCGCCCTTTCGGATTCCATGAAGAGTCAATTCGAGGAGGAGCGTCAGAAAGTTCTGGCTTCGGTGCCGGAGGATCTGAGGGATGCGCTGCTGAAAGGACCGTCTGAAGGGGAGGAGCTGTCTGCTGAATCAGCGGCAGCCCGCGAACGTATCCATGCCATCGACCGTGAAGAAGCTCAGGCTGCCTTGAAGTATTCTTTCGCCGGCCGTGTGGGAATGGCCATGGAAAGTGTCAGCCGTTGGTGTGGATTTGATTGGCGCACCAATGTGGCCCTCCTTTCGGGCTTTGCAGCCAAGGAAATCATCATTTCGACACTTGGCACCGCCTATTCGCTGGGGGAAGTGCAAACAGGGGAAAATGTTTCTCTGAGCGAGCATTTGGCCAGGGATCCTCTTTGGAATCCTCTCAAGGCCTTTGCGGTGATCGTATTCATCATGCTCTATGCTCCCTGCTTTGCCACGGTCACCTGTATCATCAAGGAATCGGGGGCCTGGAAATGGGGTTTGTTTTCCATGGTTTTCAATACAACCATAGCTTTTTTGATCGCCGTGCTGATCTACCAGGGCGGTCGGTGGCTTGGCCTGGGAAGTTAGGAGAAATTTATGTGGCAAACTGTTGTGATCCTGGTTTTGCTGGCGGCAGTTTTGGTTTACGTGATCCGTCATTATGTTCGGGTGTTTCGATCTGAAGTCCCCTCCTGTTCAGGTTGTTCGGGCTGCTGTGGGGTGCAGTCTTCGGTAAGGGATGTTGCGGAAAGGTGCGACTGTGGGGAGCGAAAGACGGGCCTGCGCTGAAGTGCCTTTGAGGGAGCGTTTTTTGCTGTGGGACGATACCCCCAGCAGAGAGCGGCCTCACCAAGCATATACAGGGGTACGGAAATGAAATTGACTATGAATTTGCCTGGAATACCTCCTCGAACTTCTGATGTGATCATTGGGGAGGGGCTTCTACAGGATCTGCCGACAGCGCTCCGGTCCTATCTGGAAGGGCGGGTTGCTTATTGGATCTGGGATGAAAATGTGTGGAACCTCTGGAAGGAACGCATCGAAAAATGGGGTTGGGGAGAGTGGCTGAAGGGGCATTTGATTCTCTTTCCTGCCTCGGAGCCCAATAAGCGTCTCGCTGCAGTGGAGGAACTCGGCCGGCAACTGGCTGTGGCCGGGGCTGACCGGGAGAGCGCCCTGGTGGCGGTGGGCGGCGGGGTGACCGGCGATGTGGTGGGGTTTCTGGCATCCATTTACATGCGGGGCATCCCTCATTTTCAGGTTCCCACCACACTCCTTGCTCAGGTGGACAGCAGCGTCGGGGGGAAGACGGGAGTCGACCTTCCCGAGGGAAAGAATCTTTTGGGAACGTTTCACCAGCCAGGTGCAATTTGGATGGATGCACAGTTTCTGGAAACCCTTCCTGACGAGCAGTTGAGGCAGGGCATGGCGGAAGTGATCAAAACGGCCATGATCGGCGATGAAGTCCTGTGGAAGTATCTGGAAAGCCACAATGAAGCCATCAAGAAACGCGAAAGGGATGCCCTGGTTCGGGTCGTTACGGCGTGTTGGATCATTAAAGCAAAAGAGGTGGAATCCGATGAGAGGGAATCCGCTCACCGGAGAATTTTGAACCTGGGGCACACGGTGGGACATGCTTTGGAAAGGCTCAGCGAGTATTGGATTCGTCATGGGGATGCGGTGGCCATGGGGATGGTGGTCGCTGCAAAGTTGGCCCTGAAGAGGGGGCTGATCATCCGGGGGGATTTGGACCGCCTGGAAAAACTCTGTGAAGCCTGGGAATTGCCCGTAAGGATTCCTCCCGAATTTTCTCCCAAGGAAATCATTTTCGCCTTGAAGACGGACAAAAAAAGAGTGGGGAAGACCCTGCATTTCATCTTACCCGTGAGAATCGGTGAGGTCATGGATTGCGACGACCTGGACATGGGGGAATTGGAAGATGCCCTGGCGAGCTTGAGGGGGAAATAGCATGACATTGTCGGATTTCTCTGAACCACGGATGCGCAGAGATCACAGAGGGATTCCATAAGAATTTCAAGATTCTCCGTGTCCTCTGTGTCTCCGTGCTGAATAACGGGATATTGGAATTCGCC
>CAZAMZ010000025.1:0-12154 GCA_964486375.1 uncultured Synergistaceae bacterium
TACGGCAAGACATTATACGCTACGGTGAGACTCCCGGCAAGGAGTCACCCGATACTATCTCTATGCGAAAGATCCTTTCCCCGGGATAGGTAAGGTTGAACTGCTCCCTGGCAAGCCTGGCAACGCCTTCAGGCGTCTTGTAGAACAGGATCTTCTCCTTTAGGACCTGAACATCCCTTGTGATCGCCACAAGACGGTCCATCCGTTCATCAACTATGGAACCCAGCCTTCCTATCTTCCTCAGTTCAAGGATATAAGCGGTACCCACTATCGCCAGGAAGCATAGACCAGCCGTGATCAGCGCCACCCAGCGTAAACGGATCATCCCTACATCTGCTCCGGGGCACTGATCCCAAGCAGGGAAAGGGCGTTCGCAAGAACTATCCTCGAGGATTCGGCAAGAAGGAGTCTGGCCCTCTCCATATCCGGTTCGACACCCAGAACGCGGTGGGCGTTGTAGAAAGAGTGGAAATCACCTGCAAGGTCATAGGCATAGAATACTATTCTGTGCGGGGCCAGATCTTCAGCAGCCTTTTCGACTTCCTCGGGAAAGGCTGACAGCCTTTTGATCAGTGCTGTCTCTTCCGGCTCGACAAGCAGGGAGAGGTCCGTTTGGTCAATGTCGGGAACCTTGATGCCTCTTGCTGCAGCCTCCCGGAAAATACTGTGGATCCTGGCATGGGCATACTGGACATAATAAACCGGATTGTCCGTTGATTCGCTTTTTGCAAGGTCCAGG
Organism: uncultured Synergistaceae bacterium; assembly: GCA_964486375.1. Lineage (GTDB taxonomy): Bacteria > Synergistota > Synergistia > Synergistales > Thermovirgaceae > UBA4066. Next base: position 740 of record CAZAMZ010000025.1, read on the forward strand.
TCAAAATCCAGGTGGCTGTCTGAACGCCTCATGGCAAAGAAATATCGGGTGGCATTCACTCCAACCTCATCAATAACTTCCCTAAGGGTCACGAATTCGCCGGAACGGGTGGACATGGATACCTGCTGGCCGCCCCTCAGAAGGTTGACGAACTGTATAAGGAGAACCTGGAGGTCTCCCTCTTTTCTGCCAAGGGCCTGAACTGCAGCTTTCATCCTCGGGATGTACCCGTGATGGTCGGCACCCCATACATCGATCACCATGTCGAATCCCCTGTCGAACTTGTCCTTGTGGTATGCAATGTCAGAGGCAAAGTATGTCGGTGCACCGTTGCTCCTGATGAGGACCCGGTCCTTGTCGTCGGAAAAGGCAGTGGCCTTGAACCAGGTAGCACCTTCAGCGTCAAAGGCGAACCCGTTCTTTTTAAGTGTTTCCAGCATCCTGGGGACACGCACGCCGTCGTAAAGGGATCTCTCCGAGAACCATACATCGAATTTGACCCCGAAATCGGAAAGATCCTTTTTGATCCCCTCAAGGATCACTTTCCCCGCGTAGTCCGTGAAGAAGGGGAGTGATCTTTCAGGGGGATGTTCAAGGAAACGCTCTCCCTCGGCATCCAACACATCCCTTGCAAGATCGTAAATGTAGCCGCCCTTGTAGCCGTCCTCAGGGAGGGGTGCGATCTCGGGGCGCCCGCATATTTCAAAGTAACGGGACTGGGTGGATCTTCCCAGCAATTCCATCTGAAGACCGGCATCGTTGATGTAATACTCTCTTTCCACATCCCAGCCCGCAAATGAAAGGATCCTGGCGCAGATATCCCCCACAGCAGCCCCTCTGCCATGTCCCACATGAAGAGGACCTGTAGGGTTGGCGCTTACGAACTCGACCTGGACCCTTTTTCCACCTCCCGTACCGACCCTTCCGAAATCATTCCCCCGGTCCAGAATATGCTCGATGATCCCTGTCATCCATGACTTCGACAGGAAGAAATTGATAAAACCCGGGCCAGCCACCTCGATCCTCTCAACAAGCGGCTCCTCGGGGAGGTGCGAGACGATCATGCGGGCTATTTCGACAGGTTTCTCACCAAAAAGCCTGGATAACTGCATCGCTGCATTGCTTGCCCAGTCACCCTGACCTTCCCTTCGCCCCCTCTCGATCTCCACCTGTGGTATCCCATCCATTGGAATGCCCTTTTCACAGGCAGCTTTCCGGATGGATTCCTGCAGCATTCCCGCAATTACTTCAGCAATATCCTTTTTCATGGCTTCACCCCGTTCACGGCTACCTTTTTCTCAGAGGGATAGTAGCACCCGACCATCCAAGCCCTTGCCTGACCGCGTTGGCCACAGCCTGCTTCAACTGGTCATCCAGCCTGGTGTTGGAAACGACGATCTTCTGTTCTGCGGAAAGGGTGCGGTTTTTCCTTACCCTGAGGCTCTCTTCCAGCTTTACGGGACCTGCATCGTAGGGACGCATTGCTGGAAGCACCATCACGTCGAATCCTTCGGGCAAGTCGATCTCTATTGACTGTTCGTAAACAAAGGGATACCTGATGCCGCCAGGAACACCTCTCTCGGCTATTGAGCCTTGCCAGGGCATGATAACCGACGGCATCCTTAACAGGAGTCCCTCGCCGCCGGGAATACCCATCTGGGTACTGACCGGGATCGTTATCCGGAAACCGCTTCCGAATGGCTCCAGAACCGGGTCATAAGATGAGAAACCTGGCATGGAAGGCCAGGCGAAAGAAGAGAGGATGCCCTCGGCAAGAGTCGATGCAGGCAAAGATCCGGCCGCAAGAGTCTCCGACCAGGCACCCCTTACAGTAATAACCAGTTCCCCTGTGGCCAGACCCCCGGGTGATACTTCGAGCTTCCAGTTGAAGGATAACCTGTGGTCAGCTGCTCCGCCAGCGGGAATCAACTGCCTTGACGGGTTGCTTCCCTCAAGGTAATGAACTGTCCTTCCCCAGAGCCTTGGGGGCATCGATCCCGGCCTTACGGCCTGGCCGATCTCGAACATGTAGGGTTTTCCGCCGGGAGGGGTTACCGAAAGGACAGGCTTGTTCCATATCTTCAGGGTGGATGGGGTGTCTTCCCCGACCTGCACCAGGGGTTCCCAGAGGACATCGGCACGCCATCCGGCCCTTTTAAGCCAGGAAACCAGGAGGAATGACGCTTCCCATTCAGTCCAGGGTCCGTCGGAGGGAATGTCAACAGAGCTTCTTACAAGGTCCCTGGGAAGGTTCCTGTCCAGTCTGACGGGGTCGTTAACGTATTCCATTATCCTCTCTCCGCCCCTGGTCCTGTTCGAGTCCGAGATCAGCGATGCCACTCTCGCCGGGGGTTCATTATTGACGGAACCCGCAAGAGAGGCAGCATCAGCGAGTGCGAACCGCAACCCCTTTTTCAGGCTGAAAAGAAGCCAGCGCCCTGAAACCGGCGAAAGGGTGCCCCTTGATACCCCGGGAGTATTGATGATGCTCCACGTGAAAGTGTCCTCGGCAGCGCCGGATCTTACCTGCGGATCCGGTATGCCTTCACCTGCCCATTCCGGTACAGTTCCCGATGGCACCGTCAAGGTGAACCTCTGCTCCCACTGGGCAAGTTCGATATCAACAGGGATGGCATCCTCGATATTCATTCGGGTAGGGAAGACCTGCCGGTATGACAACGCCAGGATATTACCCTCAAAATTGTTGGGAAGGCGGACCTCTATCGTACGGACACCGCTTTTTTCAGCCTCCACCGGTATAAGGGGATACTGGATCCTTCTCGTGAAGGGGTCGTAAAGGGCCGCCTCCAGAACAGAAGCTTCCCCGCCTTCAGGGGAGATTATCTCCCAGTTCCTCCATTGGTCAGGGAGACCTCCACCCTCGTGGATGAACCAGAGCGTGGTCTTTTCCATTCTTCCGTCTGCCAGAAGACGATAATCTATCTCCCTTAGAATGACGAATCCCCTTTCTGACCCCAGGACATCCAGGGATGGGGCCTCGGTGAGGGATCTGGAGAGTTTCGCCGCAATGTCCTGTGCCTGGACAGGGCCGCAGGAAAAAATAAGGGTTGCCAACACAAGTGTCCCCAAGATTGATCTCGATCTCAATAAACTCACTCCCTCGCGTCCGGGGGTACAGGACTTGATGATCTGATCCTAGACATTCCTGCCGCAGCAGTGCTTGTATTTTTTACCGCTTCCACATGGGCAGGGCTGATTCCGTCCCACCTTTTTCACATTCCTTACAGGTTCAGGCCTGGGCCGGCCCTCAGGCTGCTGAACCGGAAGAGGAAGGGCCATATCCCTTGATTCCCTTCGTCTGCCGCTGGTCGTTGGGCCCCCCTGTTCCCGGGACATCACCGTTACCCTGAAGAAGTACTGGGTGAACGAAAGTCGGACCCTTTCCATCATATCCTGAAAAAGATTATAAGATTCGAACTGGTATTCAAGAAGGGGGTCCTTCTGTCCTATTGCACGAAGCCCTATGCCCCTCCTGAGTTCGTCCATGGCAAGGAGGTGTTCTTTCCAGGCCGAGTCCAGGACGTTGAGCAGCAGGAACCTGATCATTTCAGTGGAGTTTTCAGCTCCGAGCTCCTCAATCTTTGCATCAACCCTGCCGGAAACCTCGTGGAAGATCTTTTCCCTGGCTGATTCCAGGTCTACGGGAGATTCCACACCCTCAAGACGGGTCTCAATACCAGGCCAGAAAACCCCCTTAAGAGGGACTATTACCGCCTGCGGCTGAGGTTCCCCCTCCTCGGGGAAGTACCGTTCAAGGATGCCCTCCAGAGCATCTTCCACCAGTTGACGCCCGTGTCCGGAAAGATCCTTTTCCGTCAGTATCCTCCTGCGCTCCTGGTAAATGGCCTCCCTCTGCTGGTTCATGACATTGTCGTACATCAGAAGCTGGCGCCTTATATCGAAATGGAACTCTTCGACCCTCTTCTGGGCAGATTCTATCGCTTTTGTAAGCAGGCCATGTTCTATGTACTCTCCTTCTTCAAGGCCCAGCTTTTCCATGAAACCGCTTATCCTTTCGGAGCCGAAGAGCCGGAGAAGGTCATCTTCAAGGGAGAGGTAGAAGGTGCTGCAGCCAGGGTCACCCTGACGTCCGCTCCTTCCTCTCAGCTGGTTGTCGATACGTCGGGATTCGTGCCTCTCGGTTCCAATTATCTTGAGCCCCCCGAGTTCAACCACCTGAGAATGTTCTTTCCTGCACTCTTCCTGCCTGCCAGCCAGGATCTTTTCAAAAACCCCTGCGTCTTCGTGGGGTTCGATCCCTTTAAGGTGGGCTTCCTCCCTTGCAAGAAAGAGGGGGTTACCGCCCAGGACTATGTCAGTACCCCTGCCGGCCATGTTCGTCGCAACCGTTACAGCACCCAGTCTTCCCGCCTGGGCGACAATATTTGCCTCCATTTCATGATACTTGGCATTGAGGATCCTGTGCTCGATCCTCCTGGCCTTCAGGATCCTTCCCAGGGTCTCGGAACTCTCTATCGAAGTGGTCCCTATCAGAACGGGCTGTCCGGTCTTGTAGGTCCCTTCAACATCGTCAGCGACTGCGGAAAATTTCTCCTGCCTGCTGCGGAAGATCACATCCGGGTTGTCGCTCCGTATCATCGGCATGTGGGTAGGTATAACTACAACCTCGAGACCGTAAATATCCTTGAACTCTTCTTCCTCGGTTGCGGCCGTACCCGTCATTCCGGCCACCTTGCGGTACATCCTGACGTAATTCTGAAGGGTGATGGTTGCAAGGGTCTGGTTTTCCCGGCCTACCTGCGCCTTTTCCTTGGCTTCTATGGCCTGATGGAGGCCGTCGGAATACCTTCGCCCGAACATCAGCCTTCCGGTGAACTCGTCAACGATCACTATTTCGCCGTCCTTGTTGACATAGTGCACATCCCTCTGGAAGAGGTGATGAGCCTTCAGCGCCTGGACTATCCTGTGCCCCAGTTCGGATCTTTCGTAATCCGTGAAGAGGTCGGGTATACCCAGTATTTTTTCGCATTTTGCTATACCCGTCTCTGTAAGGGCGACGTTCCGTTCCTTTTCGTCAAGCTCGAAATCCTCTCCCCTTCGGAGCCTTCGGGCCACATCGTCGGCCTTTCTGTAGACCTCCACATTGTCCTCTGAAGGACCTGAAATTATAAGTGGCGTTCTTGCCTCATCGATAAGGATCGAATCGACCTCGTCAAGGATTATGAAGGAGTGTTCCCGCTGCACGAGGTGGGTGGAGTGGACTGCCATGTTGTCCCTGAGGTAATCGAAGCCGAACTCGCTGTTCGTACCGTAGGTCACGTCTGCCCGGTATGCTTCCATCCTCTCGGCCTGGTCCATGAAAGCGTATATAACCCCCACGGAAAGGCCGAGAAATCTGTAGATGGGGCCCATCCATTCTGCGTCGCGTTTTGCCAGGTAATCATTTACCGTTACAAGGTGCACGCCTTCACCCTTAAGGGCGTTAAGGACAACGGCCAGTGTGGCGACAAGGGTTTTACCCTCACCGGTCTTCATCTCAGCGATCTTGCCCTCGTGCAGGGTCATTCCCCCCATAAGCTGAACATCAAAGTGCCTTAGCCCGAGGGTGCGCCTCGATACCTCCCGGACAGCGGCAAAAACTTCCGGGAGCAGCCCGTCAAGGGTCTCGCCATTGTTCACCCTGTCCCTGAACCCCGCCCCGAGGGAGGCAAGGTCTTCGTCGGACAGGATCTGCATTGCAGGTTCCAGACTGTTGATCCTGGATACCACAGACCCGTAGCGTTTCAGTGTCCTTTCGTTGCGGTCAAGTCCCAGGGTCTTTTTCAGGCCTTCAAACATCAACTTCACCTCGATCGGGGTGCTGAAGCGGGGCTTTGCCTTCAGAGAGACATTATATTCTCCGCTGGGGAGGGCGTCAAAAAAGGGGCGGTCTTTGACCGCCCCGAGATCTCTACTTCAGATCAAAGGGTTCCAGGTGCGCAAGAAAGTGATGGATCCCTTTTACGGGAGGGGCATAGGAAACCCTGAGCCCATAATTTATACTTTCCCTTCGCCGAAATACGTTCAATATTGATTCGCCGACATATTCCATGTGACTGTTGGTATAGGTCCTGCGATTAATGGCAAGCCTGAAAAGCTCTAGCCTGGGCAGGACGACCTCCCCCGTGCTCTCGTCCTCGGTAGCAAAGGCAAGTGCCCCCAGCCCGATGCCTCTTATTGCCCCTTCCCTGTATATCTCGATCCCCAGGACGTCCGCAGGATAATATTTCTGGGGGATATGGGGAAGAAAGGCAGCTGCGTCAATGAAGATAGCATGACCTCCTGCCGGTTTGACGAAAGGAACCCCTCCATCGTCCAGAATGTCACCCAGATAGGCCACCTGGGCTACCCTGTGGGCAAGATATTGTTCATCTGTCATTTCACGCAAACCCTGAGCAAGAGCTTCCAGGTCCCTGCCGGCAAGTCCCCCGTAAGTGACGAACCCCTCGAAAAGAATGACTCTGGGAAGAAGCTTCTGGTAGAGTTCTTCGGACTTGCAGCATATCATCCCGCCGATGTTGACAAGAGGGTCCTTTTTACATGAAACGGTAATTGCATCCACACAGTCCATCATGGCCCTCAGTATTCCTGCAGCGGTCATATTGGCGCATTCTTTTTCACGAAGTTTGATGAAATAGGCATTCTCTGCCATTCTTGCGGCGTCAAGGAAGAAAGGGATGCCTTCCCTTTTTGCAACGGCTGATACTGCCCGCAGGTTCGCAAGGCTGACTGGCTGTCCCCCTCCAGAATTGTTGGTCACCGTCACCATTATCAGGGGGATCCTGTCCTTGCCGTAATGATCAATTACGCTTTCAAGCTTTTCGATATCGACATTACCCTTGAATGAGTGATCCGATCCCGGGTCAAAAGCCTCGTCGATAACACAGTCGACGGGATTTGCGCCCATGTTGAAAATATGCGCCCTGGTGGTGTCAAAGGGCATATTGAAAGGAATAACATCCCCCTCTTTGAGAAGGGTCCCGAAAACGACGTTCTCTGCTGCTCTTCCCTGGTGTGTAGGAATGACGTGGCCGAATCCCAGCACTTCACTGACGGCCTCTTTCAGGGCGAAGAAACTGTCGGCTCCGGCGTAGGCTTCATCGCCTCTCAAAAGGGCTGACCACTGCTGCTTGCTCATCGCACCTGTCCCGGAGTCGGTCAGGAGATCGATATAAATGTCCCTTGAAGTCAGTCCGAACATGTTGAAGTGCCCCTTGCGGAGGGCCTCCTCCCGCTGCTGCCGGTCTGGTACCGTAACAGGTTCCACCATCCTGATCCTGAAAGGTTCCGGTTGTATCTTCCTCGCCATTACTCAAGACCTCCCTATGGCTTTTCTTCATCTCGGCTGGAGATCCGCTTCAGGTACCGGCTCATATGTTTGCCAGGAAATTATAACACCGGCAGGCAAAGGCCTGCCGGTTCTTGCCAATTGTCAAAGGCATAACCGGTCTGGGGAAAGCAAGGGGTCACACAAGCAGTTTTTTCCCCTCCACCAGGTAATCCATCCCTGACCAAAGGGTGGCGATCATGGCTATCCACATTGCCACCAGACCGCCCGGAAGATTGAAGATAACAAGAAGGATAGCCACGATCTGGGTAACGGTCTTGATCTTCCCCCCCCGCGAGGCAGGGATGACAACACCCTCCGAGGCAGCCACCATTCGAAGCCCCGTAACAAAGAACTCCCTTGAAATGATCACCACCACGATCCATGCAGGCAGTCGCTGGAGCTGAACCAGGGAGATAAGGGCTGCTATCACGAGGATCTTGTCGGCCAGTGGGTCGATAAGCTTTCCCAGGTTGGTGACCATACCGTGTTTTCGGGCAAAATAACCGTCAAAGGTATCGGTCAGTGCCGCCACGGTGAAGACCAGGCCTGCGAGAATATCACCAAAAGGCAGACCAAGAATGTTCCCGAACTGTCCCCGGAGGGTCAGGAAAACCATTACCATGGGAGCCAGAAAGACCCTCGACAAGCTCAAAATGTTAGGAAGATTCCAGACGGTCAAGAGCGCATCCACCTCCTGGAGCGTCCACTGGGGCCGCTCTGTTCGCGCAGGGGGAAACCCCCCGGCACTCTAACCTCCCAGATATGCCTCCCGGACCTTGGGATCGTTCAACAGTTCCTCTCCTGTACCGGAGAGAACGATCCTGCCCACTTCAAGAACGTAGGCAGCATCAGCGATCTTGAGCGAGGCATAGGCATTCTGTTCCACCAGAAGCACCGTTTTCCCTTCACTGTTGATGGTCTGTATGATCTCGAAAACCTCTTTGACCAGGAGGGGTGCTAGGCCAAGGGAAGGTTCATCCAGCATCAGGAGTTGAGGGGATCCCATTAGGGCCCTGCCGACGGCCAGCATCTGCTGCTCCCCTCCCGAAAGGGTGCCTCCCTTCTGCCAGGCCCTCTCACTGAGCCTCGGGAATAGTTCGTAGACCCAGTCAAGATCCTTTGCTATCGCCTTCTGGTCGGTTCTGCTGAAAGCCCCAAGCATGAGGTTTTCAAGAACAGTCAGGTGGGGAAGGATCTTGCGGCCTTCCGGGGCCATCATGATCCCGGCTTTGACAATGTCCTCGGGGGGACTTCCGCCGATCTCCCTGCCTTCAAGCTGGATGGAACCCCCGCTTTTCCGTACGATCCCCGCAATAGCCCTCAGAGTAGAACTTTTGCCGGCACCGTTCGCACCTATCAGGGTGACGATCCTGCCCCTCGGGACCTCGAGGGAGATACCCTTGATCGCATGGATCCCGCCGTAGTGTACGTTAAGACCGCTGATCCTAAGCATCCTGGATGAACTCCTCTCCAAGGTAGGCCTCAATAACCCTGGGGTTGGACCGGATCTCTTCCGGCCTGCCTTCCGCGATCATAACACCATAATCGAGTACCCAGATATGCTCACATATTCCCATTACCACCTTCATGTCATGTTCAATAAGAAGGACAGTAAGGTTGAAACGGGAGCGGATGTCTTTAACGAAGCCCATAAGCTCCTGTGTCTCGTTGGGATTCATACCTGCGGCTGGTTCATCCAGGAGAAGGAAAGAGGGATCCGTTGCCAGGGCCCTAGCTATTTCGAGCCTTCTCTGGGCCCCGTATGGAAGCCCGCCGGATTCCTCCCCGGCGAGATCCTGCAGCCCTACAGCCTCCAGAAGGTACATTGCCTTGTCCCTGATCTCCCTCTCCTCCTTCCAGTAGGACGGAAGGCTGAGAAGGGCGTGCCACCATGATGTTCCCTGGCGGACCCTTGCTCCCACCATAACGTTCTCAAGCACGCTCGCGGTGCCAAAAAGCCTTATGTTCTGGAAGGTCCTTGCTATGCCTGCCGCACAGACCTTATGAGGAGCCCATCCCGTGATATCCTGATCCTTGAAAAGGATCCGTCCCTCGGCGGGTCTGTAGAAACCCGTTACCATGTTGAAGCAGGTGGTCTTCCCTGCGCCGTTGGGACCGATAAGACCGACGATCCTTCCCTCCGGGACTTTTATGGAAAAGTCACGGACGGCAACGAGCCCTCCGAAACGCATTGTGAGGGATTCGGTCTCCATAACCGTGCCGTTCAGTTTCATCGGGCCTCACCCCGTTTGCGGAAAAGTCCGAAAAGCCAGTCCCAGCTGAATTCACGTCTTCCCATTATTCCCTGGTGACGGAAAAGGATTATGAAAAGAAGGGCCAGGGAAAACACGACCATTCGCATCCCGGGGATCCCGGGTATGGTCATATTGCCGAGCGAGATGGGATTCTCGACAATCCTCAGCCATTCAAGGAGCACGGTAATAACTATCCCGGCGAGGACAGTCCCCGTGATCGATCCCAGTCCTCCTGCGACAACTATCATCAGAACGTTGAAAGTGAGTATGAACAGGAACATCCTGGGGTCGATGGTCGTCAGGAGGCTAGCCAGAAGGGCACCCCCCACCCCGGCGAAGAAGGCCCCTATGGTAAAGGAGGTCAGCCGGTAGCGGAAGGTGTTTATTCCCATGGCTCTTGCAGCGATCTCATCGTCCCTGATGGCTTTAAGGGTATTCCCGAAATTGCTCCTTACAAGGCGGATTATCACAAAGAGGGTCAAAAGGCACCACCCGTAATTCCACCAGAGGTTCGAGTATGACGGGATCCCCTTGAGCCCCAGGGCTCCGTTTGTCACGCGGGGCATGTTGTTAGCAAGTACCCTTATGATCTCCGCAAAACCAAGGGTGGCTATTCCCAGGTAATCCCCGCCAAGCCGCAATACGGGAAGACCGATAAGTATCCCGAAGAAGGCAGCCACCAGTCCGGCAATTATCACGGCCAGCAGGAAAGGCGCGTGCATTACCGAAAAGGGCCACATCGGGGCCTGGAGGATGAACATGGCCTGCTTGTGTGCCGCCGGAAGGATCAGGAGGGAACAGGTATAGGCACCTATTGCCATGAAGCCTGCATGGCCCAGGGAAAAAAGCCCTGTGAAACCGTAGATGAGGTTCAGACTTAGTGCAAGGATGATATTTACGGCTACAAGGTTCATTATCTGGATCTTGTATCCGTCAAGATTTGAACCGGCCCAGTAAAGAAAACCGGCAAGGATAATGATCGCAACGCCGTTCAGCGAGTAATTCCTCTTCATTTTGGTGTCGATCATACTTTATCCTCCAGCTTCTCACCCATTAGTCCCGTGGGCATGATGAGAAGAATAATGATCAGAAGAACGAAGGCGAAGGCGTCCCTGAAACCTGCCAAAGCAGGCATAAAGGCCACTATCATTATTTCCATGAAACCCAGGATCAGGCCCCCTACGACAGCCCCCTGAATTGATCCTATTCCCCCGAAAACAGCAGCTATGAAAGCCTTGAAACCCGGGATGACACCCATGACGGGTTGAAGCTGCGGATACCTCAGAGCCCACATGATCCCTGAGGCGGCCGCCAGCGCCGAACCTATGCCGAAAGTCAGGGCTATGATCCTGTTAACGGGGACACCCATCAGGCGGCTTGTCTCTATGTCCTTGGATATGGCCCTCATCCCCAGCCCCGGTTTTGTCTTGTACACTATATACAGCAGCCCCATCATCAGGACAAATGAAAGGACAGGGACAACAATGGTTAGCGGCAAAATCCGGACTTTCCCGACCACTATTACCCTTACAAGCCAGTCGGGCCTCTGTACCTGCCGTGGGATCGCCGAGAAAACAACAATGGCGAAGTTCTGAAGGAAGAACGAGACACCAATGGAACTTATCAGGGCCGATATCCTTGGGGCGTTGCGGAGTGGTTTGTAGGCCACCCGGTCTACCATTATCCCTGCGAAGGAAGTTACTATGATAGCTCCGATAACAGCGATGAACCAGGGAAGACGGAAAAGCGTCACGCCCCAGAATACGAAATAGGCCCCCATCATGAATATCTCACCGTGAGCGAAGTTGA